>NZ_JAHIDY010000002.1:0-35468 GCF_018732265.1 Pseudomonas sp. TAE6080 | reverse complement strand
GCCGCGAAACCAGCCGCCAAGCCAACTGCTAAAACTGCTGCCGCGAAACCAGCCGTCAAGCCAGTTGCTAAAACTGCTGCCGCGAAACCAGCCGCCAAGCCAACTGCTAAAACTGCTGCCGCGAAACCAGCCGCCAAGCCAGTTGCTAAAGCTGCCGCCGCGAAACCAGCCGCCAAGCCAGTTGCTAAAGCTGCTGTCGCGAAACCAGCCGCCAAGCCGGCTGCTAAACCCGCTGCTGCAAAACCAGCCGCCAAGCCAGCTGCCAAACCTGCTGCTGCGAAACCAGCCGCCAAACCAGCGCCAGCTGCTGCCAAACCAGCGACCCCTGCCGCACCGGCAGCTCCAGCCGCTACAACTGCACCGGCCAGCAGCACGTCTGCCCCGGTAGCACCAGGCACCACCCCAACCAGCGCTTCCTAAGTGCCGGTGGCCGCGGCGCGCAGCTGATGCAGCGCGCCGTGGTCGAGGTTGGCGGCCTCGGTCGCCAGTCCTTCAAGCCATGCCTGACCAGTGGCGCTTCCTCCCGTTGGCCAAGCCTGTGCCAACGCCTCCAGACGTAACAGCAGTTGCCGTTCGGCTTCCAGTTCCAGGGCCTTGACCTGTTCGCGCAACGCTCCCAGCCCGGCATCCTGCTGCGCCATGGCGCGCCATTGCTTGCGTACCTTGCGCAAGGGTTCCACAACGGTTACCTGCCAGGGCTCGGCAATTGTTCGCAGCGCCCGCACACGTTCAGGCTCAGGTACGACCCCACGTTGCTCCAGCCACAGCCCACACAACAACAGACACACATCCGCCCCTTGTTCCTGCAAGCGCAGGCACGTGTCTTCCACGCCCGCACGGGCGTAGGTCGAAAGAGCAAAGCTCCACAGGTCAGCGCACATATTCACACCCAAGCCAGCGGCCAACGAAGCTGGTAGACTCCGCCGCCATTATGATCCGACTTCAAAGCCTAACATTACAGCGTGGCCCGCAACGTCTTCTTGAAGACGCCGAGCTGACCCTGCACGCCGGTCACAAAGCCGGCCTGATCGGTGCCAATGGCGCCGGTAAATCCACGTTGTTCGCCCTGTTGCTCGGTGAGCTGACCCCGGATTCCGGGGACTGCCTGCTGCCAGCCGACTGGCGTATCGCTCATATGCGCCAGGAGATCGACACCCTGGACCGCATCGCGATCGACTACGTGCTCGATGGCGACCTGCGCCTGCGCCAGGTGCAACACGACTTGGCCGAGGCCGAGAAAGCCCAGGACGGTGCCGCCCAGGCCCGCCTGCACTCGGAACTCGACAGTGCCGACGGCTACACCGCCGACGCCCGCGCGCGCAAGATGCTCGCCGGCCTCGGGTTCACCAATGAACAGATGGATCGCCCGGTCGCCGACTTCTCCGGTGGCTGGCGCATGCGCCTGAACCTGGCCCAGGCCCTGATGTGCCCCTCGGACCTGTTGCTGCTCGACGAACCGACCAACCACTTGGACCTCGATGCGATCCTGTGGCTGGAAGATTTTCTCAAGAACTACCAAGGCACCTTGCTGCTGATTTCCCACGACCGGGACTTCCTTGACGCCGTGGTCGATAACATCGCCCATGTCGAACAGAAAAAAATCACCCTCTATCGCGGTGGTTATTCGGCATTCGAGCGGGCCCGTGCCGAACGCCTGGCCCAGCAACAACAGGCCTTCGAGAAGCAGCAGGCGCAGCGGGCGCACATGGAAAGTTATATCGCCCGGTTCAAGGCCCAGGCCACCAAGGCCCGCCAGGCCCAGAGCCGGATCAAGGCCCTGGAGCGCATGGAAGAACTGTCGGCGGCCCACGTCGATTCGCCGTTCGACTTCGTGTTCCGCGAGTCGGTGAAAATCTCCAGCCCCTTGCTCGACCTCTCGGATGCACGCCTGGGTTATGGCGACAAAACCATCCTGGAGAAGGTCAAGCTGCAGCTCACCCCGGGTGCGCGCATTGGTTTGCTCGGGCCCAACGGCGCGGGCAAATCGACGCTGATCAAAAACCTTTCCGGCGAGCTGCAACCTTTGGCCGGCCGCCTGACCCGTGGCGAGAACCTGGTGGTGGGCTACTTCGCCCAGCATCAGTTGGACTCCCTCGACGCCAAGGCCAGCCCGCTGTTGCATTTGCAACGCCTGGCGCCGACCGAGCGCGAGCAGACCCTGCGCGATTTCCTCGGTGGTTTCGACTTCCGTGGCGCGCGCATCGATGAGCCGGTGCTGAATTTCTCCGGTGGCGAAAAGGCCCGCCTGGCCTTGGCGCTGATCGCCTGGGACCGGCCGAACCTGCTGCTGCTCGACGAACCGACCAACCACCTGGACCTGGAAATGCGCCTGGCGCTGACCATGGCCCTGCAGGAGTTCAGTGGTGCGGTACTGGTGGTGTCTCACGACCGCCACTTGCTCAAGAGCACCACTGATAACTTCCTGCTGGTGGCCGATGGCAAAGTCGAAGAGTTCGATGGTGACCTGGACGACTACGCCCGTTGGTTGACCGAGTATCGCCTGCGTAACGCGCCGGTCAGCAACACCCCGGTCAACCCGGACAAGACCGACAAGAAAGCCCAGCGCCAGGCCGCTGCTGCGCTGCGTCAGCAACTGGCGCCGCACAAGCGTGAAGCCGACAAACTGGAAGCCGAGTTGGGCAAAGTCCATGAGCGCCTGGCCAAGATCGAGGCCAGCCTCGGTGACAGCGCCGTGTACGAAGCGGCACGCAAGGATGAACTGCGCGACCTGCTGGCCGAACAGGCCAAGCTCAAGGTGCGCGAAGGGCAGTTGGAGGAAACCTGGATGGAAGCCCTCGAATTGCTGGAAGGTCTGCAAGCGGAGCTGGAGGCGCTGTCCTGATGGAAGCCTTGCAACTGCCACTGCCACCGCAATGGGTCGAACCGATCTGGGTCGGCGTGCAAATCCTGCTGATCCTGCTGGCGGGCTACCTGGCCCAGCGTTTTATCGCCAAGGGCCTGACGCGCCTGGGCGAGCGCTACCCGTTCCCGCCGCAACTGCTGATGCCGCTGCGCGGTGGCCTGCGCTGGCTGATCATGGGCAGTGCGCTGATCTTCGTCCTCGAACGCCTGGGGGTTTCGGCCATTGTGCTGTGGACCGCACTGTCAGGCTTTGTGGCTGTGGCGGCGGTGGCGTTCTTTGCCATGTGGTCGGTGTTGTCCAACCTGCTGTGTGCGATTTTGATTTTCACCGTCGGGCCGTTTCGCCTGGGTGATGTGGTCGAGTTGGTGGATACCGTCGACAAGCCGGGTGTCAAAGGCCGAGTGATCGCGATCAACCTGCTTTACACCACGCTGATCGAAGTGGCCGAGGCGGGTACCGACAGCGCCGTGGTGCAAGTGCCCAACAGCCTGTTCTTCCAGCGCGCGGTACGCCGCTGGCGCGGCAGCGATATCAGCCCCCTGCCTTAAAATTCTCTAGCCAGCCCTCGGCCCTCGGAGTTAGCTTAGTGCTCACAACGAATTTGCTACGAGGTGTGTAATGGCGCTCGACACATGGCTGGCCTTTTTCCTGGCCAGTTGGATCATCAGTCTCTCTCCCGGCGCGGGTGCCATCGCTTCGATGTCCAGTGGCCTGCAATACGGCTTTGTGCGCGGTTACTGGAACGCCATCGGCCTGCAACTGGGCTTGGCGATGCAGATTGCCGTGGTGGCCGGCGGCCTTGGGGCGGTGCTTGCGGCATCGTCTACCGCCTTCTACGCGATCAAATGGTTCGGCGTGGCCTACCTCGTGTACCTGGCCGTCAAGCAATGGCGTGCCTTGCCCATGGACATGACCGATGACGCTGCCGTGCGCCCCATTGGCAAGCCCATGGCGATGATGTTCCGTGGTTTTCTGGTGAACGCCAGCAACCCCAAGGCCCTGGTCTTCATGCTGGCGGTTCTGCCGCAGTTCGTGAACCCGCAGGCGCCGCTGCTGATCCAGTACCTGATCCTTGGCGCGACGATGATTGGCGTGGATATGATCGTAATGGCCGGCTACACGGGGCTTGCGTCCAAAGTGTTGCGCCTGTTGCGCACGCCCAAGCAGCAGAAGCGCGTGAACCGCACGTTTGCCGGGTTGTTCGTGGGCGCTGCGGCGTTCCTGGCCAGCTTGCACCGCGCCACCGCCTGACTGACGAAACCCAATCAAAACTGTGGGAGCAGGCAAGCCAGCTCCCACATTGATGTGTGCTAGCCGAGCCATTGAGGCTCAGCGCAGGATCTTCGGCGCTTCGTCCCTTGGCAGGTTGTTGCGCAATGCCGGCTGGCCGGGCTCTTGATCGCCGCCGCCCAGTTGCTCTTGTAGCTGGCGCGCCACGTCCTCACCCAAGGCTTTCGACACTTCCCTCACCACCCGTGGCCGGTTCAGGTTCACGCGCACATCACGACTGCTCACCAGCTTGGTGTCCTGGCCTTCACCCATGGCGGTAAACGCCGAGGTGATTTCATAGGTGCGGGTGTTTATCAGACTGAAGTCCGCCACCACGCTCAGCTCCAGCACTGCCGAATAGCTGCTGGTGCGATCCAGGGCGTTGATGTCCCGGGTGAAGTCGATGTCCGACAAGGTGCCGAACAGCACATAGTCCGCGCCCTTGAAGTGGCCGGCCTTGATCCGCTTGATCACGTCGTACACATCGCCCTTGGCTTCGCTGGTGTAGGGCGTGCCCTGGACCAGTTGGAACTGGCGCGACTTGAGAATTTCGCCCTTGATATCGCCGCTGAATTTGCGCAGCTCGCCCTGTTCGATGTAGCTGCTGCGGCTTTCGAACTCGCTGTAGCTGGACGCGCCGCTGGCGTTATAGGCGCTGGCCTGGAAGTTGTTGCTGGCCGAGACTGCGTGGATGTATTCCTCTACGCGGGCTTCGTACGCCAGGTCAGTGACGGCGATCTTGGGGGCCGCCGAGGCGCCAAAGGCGCATAGCAGGCCGAGCAGGCCGAGCAGGCCGATCCATAGGCGCATGGCTTAGCGCTCCGTGGTCTTGCGGATTTCTTTTTCGTCCATCCATTCGGCCAGGCCGCTTTCGACGTCGACCAGTTGCAGGCTGAACTTGTAGAACACGTCCTTGTAGTCGGCGCTGCGCTTGACGATGGAACTGATGGAGCCTTCCAGGCGGTACTTGGCGGCAATCATGTTGCCGGTCTTGCTGACCGTGGATTTCTTGTACAGGCCGCTCTGGTTTTGCAGCTTGAGCTGGTCAACCTGGCTTTGCATATCGGTGTTGTCGCTGGCGAAGCGGGCGGTGCCGGTCTTCATCAACTGTGTCTTGATCGAGGTGGTGATCTCGCGGGTATCGATGTACTCGCTGGTCTTGTTCTTCACGTCATACACCTGCACCACCGGGCGGCCCTGGAGAATGCCGGACTGCGCCAGGGAGCGGGTCATGCTTTCGGCGATCATCTGCAAGTCGGTGGAGCCGAACTCGTTGGTCACCAGTTCCACGGCCTTGGTATCGCCGTAGCTGATGTTTTTGCCGCCGATGACCGGCGAGGTGTTGGCGCAACCGCTGGCCAGGACGGCGACTACGGCGAGGAACGAAAAGCGTGCAAGCATGGGAAGGTCTCTCGAAAGCTGAATAGGGGGCAGGCTCAAGGCGTTTTCACTTCAAGGCGGAAATCGGCGGCCTGGGGCAGATTGGCGATGGCCGGCAGGAAGGTGGCCTGGTTGGCGTAGAGGTTCAGCACTTTCCAGGTTTCTTCATCGCCCACCGGGAAGCCATCGGCGCCCAGCCAGGCGAAGCGGTAATACATCATCTGGTTGCTGCTGGTGATGTTGCTCAGTTGCACCTTGGCGGTCAGGAAGCCGTTCTCGCGGGCCACGCGAATGGCGCCGACGGCGATGCCCTTGAACTTGCCCATCACCACGACTTTGCTCGCGGCGCTGCCCGGCTCCGGCGGCGGGGTGGCGCAACCGGCGAGGAAGACCAGCGCCAGGGCGCCGAGGATAAAATGACGCATAACGTGCTCCTTAAGGTTGTTTGAGACTGGCGACAGCCTGGGCCGGGTTGCTTGCGACCACATGGGCCGTCAGGCCGCTGGCGAATACCTGGTTGCCGACCACGCGCAAGGTGATCACCTGATGGCGTTGTTCGGCCTTGACCGTCACCCGTGTGCCGCCCAGGGCATTGGGCAGGCTCACCTGGTGCTCGCCATGCTTGAGGCGCAGGCGTGCGACCTGGGTCATGTCCGGCAGGGTGCGCCAGGTGCGGGTATCGGCGCCCTCGGTGACAGCGGAGGCGATGCCCAGGACCAGGCCGGCCATTGGGTTGGTCTGGTTCAGGTTCTTTTGCGTCACGCCACGGCTGATGGCGCGCACGGTGGTGCGCAGGATGATCCCCGGCATATCGTCGCGCAGGGCACGGCGGGACATGGCGGTGGTGCTGTTGAGGGCTGTGAGGTTCTGTTGCCGGCCATCGACACCGATCTGGGCGAAGGTGGCTGTCGAGGTGTCTGGCTTGATCACCGGAAACGACAGCGGCGTGATCACCCAATGCCCGTCGATGGGGATCGGCAGTGGCAGGCGGATCGAGTCGCGCGCCGGCGCCAGGCCGCTCTGGACCACGATCAGCACGTCGCTTTCGTCAGCCGCCACGGCTGAGGCGTCCAGATCGAGCAGGGCCTGTTCCAGCAGCGGCGTGTTGGGGCGCAGTTCGGCGGCCTTGCGATAGCCCGGCGCGGCCAGGTCTTTTTCGCCCAGGGCTTCGTAGACGAAGCCAGCCAGGTAATGACTGAACGCACTCTGGTAGCTGTTCTTCAGGCCCACCACGTCCGGCGCGTCGAGGCTTTCTACCGGATAGCCGCGCAGGTCCTTGAACTGCGTGGCCACGCCCTGGCGTTCGGCCTCGTTTTCGCGCTTGAGGTATTCCTTGTCCCGCAATTCGGCGATCACGGCTTCGCGTTCGTGGGTTTTCTTGATCTCGGTGCGGGCGCCGTCGAAGTCATTGACCGCCAGCAGGTTGAGCGCCATCTGGGTGGTGAGCATGACTTTTTCGTAGTCATAGCCTTCGTAGCGCCGCACCTTGTCATTGACCAGGAAGCTGCCGAATTGAGAAAGGTAGCGCTCGGTGTCGAACTTGACCGCCTCTTCCCACTTGTACACCGCCAGGTCCGCCCGGTGCCAGGCTGCCTGGCTACCGGCCAAGTCGCCCTTGGCGCGCAGCAATTCGCCTTTCTCGAAGTAGTAGAGAAGGTCCTTGTCGTCGCTGCTGTTGTTTTTTTCCAGCAGGGTCAATGCGCCGTCGACGTTGCCGCTGGCCAACTGCTGGTTGGTGGCTTGCAGTTCTGTGTCGTAACTGCGGAACATCGAACAACCCGACAGCAGCGTAACTGCGGCGAGGGCAAGGGAGGTGAAGACGCGAGATGCCATTGAGGTGCTGCTTCCCTGAGCGTAATCGGCCGAAGGGGCTGGTCGGGCCGAATAACCAATTGCAGGAAAAGCCTTTCCCACATATTCCTCATAAAAAGAGGAGCGCAAATGCCGTTTCGCGATAACGAAGGCGGCGCATTATAGGCCGCGTTACTGGCAAAACAATGGCTTTTAAGCTCCATTGTGAAAGGCTTGTGCCACTATCGGAGCACGTCATTTCGGCGGGAAAAGCACTAACGCCTTGAGTCAAACCGATTAAAATTCGACAATGTGTTACTTCTTGTTTCCATTTGAGAGTCATTCATGACTGCCCCCTCCCGTTTTCTCGCCTGGCTGCTGTTGCCGGCGTTGGTGTCGTGCAGCTTCAATCTGCTGGCGGCCACCGCAGAAGGTGCGCCCCAGGCCCTGCATTTACTGGACTATATCGGCGCTGACTATCCGCCGACGGTGGAGGCGGGCAAGGTGGTCGATGAGTCCGAATACCAGGAGCAGGTGGAATTTCTCGGTGTATTGCAGGGGTTGGTGGCCGAGCTGCCGGACAAGCCCGAGCGCGCAGGCCTGGTCAAGGGCGTCGATGAACTGTTGGCCGCCGTCACCCGTCACCAGGATGGCAACGCAGTCGCACGTCAGGCGCGGCAGTTAGGTGCGCAATTGGCGGTGGCCTATGAAGTCAGCCAGGCGCCGGCCATTACCCCGGACCCGACTCGCGGTGCACCGCTGTACGCCCAGCACTGCTCGGTGTGCCACGGTGACGCCGGGGCGGGCGATGGCCCGGCCGGTGTCGGCATGACACCACCGCCGGCCAACCTGCGCGATGCACAGCGCCTGGACCGCCTGAGCCTCTACGGCATCTACAACACCCTGGGCCTGGGCGTCGAAGGCACCGATATGCCGTCGTTCGCTGACCAGCTGGATGACCGTCAGCGCTGGGACCTGGCGACCTATATCGCGGGCTTCACCGCCGACCCGGCTGCGGCGAAAAGCGAAAAATCCTTCAACCTGGCGGACCTGGCCCGCCAGACCCCGGAAGAAGTGCTGGCCGCCGAAGGTCCGGACGCCGTGCGTGTATTCCGTGCGCAACGGGCGCAGCCGCCGCAGGTCCAGCGTGGCCCGGCGCAATTGCTGGACTACACCGCTGCCACGCTGGATAAGAGCCTGGCGGCGTTTCGCAATGGCGAGCATGAACAGGCCTACGACCTGTCGGTAGCCGCGTATCTGGAAGGCTTCGAGCTGGTAGAAAGCTCCCTGGATAACGTCGATGCCAACGTGCGCAAGGACACTGAGAAAGCCTTGATGGCCTATCGGCAGTCGTTGCAGGACGCTCTGCCGATCGAGCAAGTCCAGCAGCGCCTGGACGTGGCCAAGGGCAAACTCACTGAAGCTGCCGGCTTGTTGGGCGGCGATGGCTTGAGCTGGTCGTTGAGCTACATCTCGGGCTTGCTGATTCTGCTGCGTGAAGGGCTGGAAGCGATTCTGGTACTGGCGGCGATCCTCGCCTTCCTGCGTAACACCGGCCAGCAGTCGGCGGTGCGCAGCGTCAACGTCGGCTGGGCCCTGGCATTGGTGGCCGGTGCAGCGACCTGGGCCCTGGCGGCCTATGTGATCGACGTCAGCGGCGCCCAGCGCGAGTTGCTGGAAGGTTGCACGGCGCTGTTTGCCAGCGTGATGGTGCTGTGGCTGGGCGTGTGGATGCACGACCGCCGCCACGCGGCCGCCTGGCAGGACTACATCAAGAGCAGTCTGGTGGGCGGTGGTGGGCGTTTTGGTTTTGCGATACTGGCGTTCTTCTCGGTGTACCGCGAACTGTTCGAAGTGATCCTGTTCTACGAAACCCTGTGGCTACAGGCCGGCCCCGCCGGACACAACGCGGTCCTGGCCGGTGGCGCCACGGCGCTGGTGCTGTTGATGGGGCTGGCGTGGATCATCCTGCGCGGCTCGGCGAAGCTGCCATTGGCGCTGTTCTTCGGGATCAACGCGGCGCTGCTGTGCGCGCTGTCGGTGGTGTTCGCCGGGCATGGCGTCAAGGCGTTGCAGGAGGCCGGTATCTTCGGCACCCGGCCGGTGGCGTTCTTTGACTTTGACTGGCTGGGCATCCATGCCGATGCGTATTCGTTGAGTGCCCAGGCAGTGGCGATCATTGCGATTGTGGTGTTGTACAGCCGCAGCCGGCTGGCCGAGAAGCGCCGGGTGGCCTGATCGCTGGTGCCGGCTTCTGTAGGAGCTGGCTTGCCTGCGATGCAGACGCCTCGGTCTGTCAGTGACACCGAGGTGATGCTATCGCCGGCAAGCCGGGCTCCTACAGGGAGCGGGTCAGGCGTCGTTCTCGTGGGTCAGTTCCAGCACCCGGTCCACCAACTTGTTGATGCCTGACGCCACTTCGCTGATGTTCTTGGCCAGCATATAGGCCGGCGTGCTCACCAGTTTGCGCGCCTTGTCTTCGACGATTTCGTCCACCGCGCATTCCTGGTGGGTGGCGCCCATCTTGTCCAGGGCTGCTGCCGTGCCAGCATCGTTGCCGATGGTGCACACCACGCCTGGGCCGTAGATCTTCGCTGCCAGCGCCGGCGAGATGCAGATCAGCCCCACGGGCTTGCCCGCTTCGGCAAAGGCTTCGGCCAGCGCCAGTACGTCCGGGTTGACGCTGCAACCAGCGCCTTCAACGGCAAAGTTCGACAGGTTCTTGGCTGCGCCAAACCCACCGGGCACGATCAGCGCGTCGAACTCTTCAACGTTGGCTTCGCGAATATCCTTCACTTCACCCCGCGCTATGCGCGCCGACTCCACCAGCACATTGCGTGACTCGGGCATTTCTTCGCCGGTGAGATGGTTGATCACATGGTGTTGCGCAATGTTCGGGGCAAAGCACTGAACCTGAGCGCCGCGCTGGTCCAGGCGCAACAAAGTGATCACGCTTTCATGGATTTCAGCGCCGTCGTACACGCCACAGCCGGAAAGGATCACTGCAATCTTTTTGCTCATGGGCATTTCTCCTGATTTATGGCGTTAAATGTCTACTTATTTGTCGCTCATTGCCAATAGGGCATCCGGCCATTGCACCTAATCTTGATGTAACAATAATTGACCGGACTTGCCCATGGTTTTTGCTCCTTCACAGGAGGAGGACGAAACGAGGCGGTGATCTTTGGCGTGGCCACGCCGCTGGCCAGTTGGAACCCGCCGTGGGCCAACCTGCAGTTCTATGCGCAATGGCGCAGTGATGCCCGGCGCACCGAGAGTGGGTGGCACAAGCTGCCTTGGTCAGCGCATTGCTGCAGGCGGTGCCTCATCGGGCCGACTTACTCGGCGGGTGTCGTAGGCTCGGGCTTTTTCGCTTCGGCCTGTGCCTGCGCCAACTGGGCTTTCTCGGCGGCGCAGTTTTCCCGCGCCAGGCGGGCATTGCGGATGCGCCGGCGCAACCATAAGCCCAGACCGAGCAAGAGCAAGGCGCCGAGCACCCACAGCTCGTACTTCTTGACGCTGCCCAGCATGCCTTCGAGCACGGCGCCGAAGTGGTAGGCCGCCGCGCCCAGCGCTGCCGCCCAGATCGCCGCGCCAATGCCGTTGAGCAACAGATAGCGTCCCGGCGGGTAGCCTGACAGGCCAATGGCCACGGGCATCACTGTGCGCAGGCCATACACGAAGCGGAAACTCAGGACCCAGATATCCGGATGCCGGCGGATATGCTCCAGCGCCCGATCGCCCAGCAGTTGCCAGCGCGGTTTGCGCGCCAGCAATTTGCGCCCATGTTTACGGCCCATGAAATACCAGAGCTGGTCGCCGGCATAGCTGCCGAAGAACGCAACCACCACCACCACGTTGATATCCATGTATCCGCGGAACGCCAGGAAGCCCGCGAGCACCAGAATGGTCTCACCTTCGAAGAACGTCCCCAGGAAGAGGGCAAAGTAGCCAAAGTCATTCAGAAATTGTTGGAGCATTGTCTGGGTGCTGGCGAAATGAACGCGCAGCCTACGCCTTCGTGAACATTCATGAAAGTATCGAGATGTGTCACAAAGTGAACATTTCCTACAGAAACCATGAATGCGGCGACAGGTCGCATGCCGGTTGTATGAGTAAGCACAACTGTCATTCCTTCGTCATAATGGCCGCTTATAACTGTCACGCTCGCCCGTCAAGCCGGGCTCAGGAGTCTGCCGTGAGCTTTACCCCCGCCCAACGCCTGTTTCCCGCTACCCGCCTGCGCCGCAACCGTCGTGATGATTTTTCTCGCCGCCTGGTTCGTGAAAACGTCCTGACGGTGGATGATCTGATCCTGCCGGTGTTTGTGCTGGACGGTGAAAATCGTCGGGAAGCGGTGGCCTCGATGCCGGGTGTCGAGCGTTTGACCATTGATCTGCTTTTACAAGAAGCGGCGCAGTGGGTCGAACTGGGGATCCCGGCGCTGGCGCTGTTTCCGGTCACGCCGGCCGGGCTCAAGTCCCTGGATGCCGCCGAGGCCTGGAACCCCGAAGGGATTGCTCAGCGCGCGACCCGCGCCTTGCGCGAGCGCTTTCCGGAGCTGGGGGTGATCACTGACGTGGCGCTGGACCCGTTCACCACCCACGGGCAGGATGGCATTCTGGATGAAGAAGGCTATGTGCAGAACGACATCACTGTCGACGCACTGGTCAAGCAGGCGCTGTCCCATGCCGAAGCGGGCGCCCAGGTGGTGGCCCCGTCGGACATGATGGACGGTCGGATCCAGGCGATTCGCGAAGCCCTGGAGCTGGCCGGCCACGTCAATGTGCGGATCATGGCCTATTCGGCCAAGTACGCCAGCGCCTACTACGGCCCGTTCCGCGATGCGGTCGGCTCGGCGTTGAACCTGGGCAAGGCCAACAAGGCCTCGTACCAGATGGACCCGGCCAACAGCCATGAAGCCCTGCACGAAGTGGCGGCGGACCTGGCCGAAGGTGCCGATATGGTGATGGTCAAGCCCGGCATGCCGTACCTGGACATCCTTTATCGGGTCAAGGAGGAATTCAAGGTGCCGACCTTTGTCTATCAGGTCAGTGGTGAATACGCCATGCACATGGCTGCGATTCAAAATGGCTGGTTGGGTGAAGGAGTCATCCTGGAATCTCTTACCGCCTTTAAACGTGCGGGTGCCGATGGCATCCTGACTTACTTTGCCGCCCGTGCCGCCCAATTGCTTAGAGAGCAACAATAGCCCTCACAGGAACACTCGATGAATACCGAAGGACTCACAGACGTTGCCGTAAAAGATGCGCATCCGGTGGTTGAACAAGTCGCCGAAACCCCGCCGGAGCTTGCACCTGAGCAGCCTGTCGTGCTCGCGGAGCCGATGGTGGCGGCACCGCCTATCGTGATTCCGAACCTGGATGACAGCAGCCTGTATATCCATCGCGAGCTGTCGCAACTGCAATTCAACATCCGCGTGCTGGAACAGGCGCTGGATGAGTCCTACCCGCTGCTGGAGCGCTTGAAGTTCCTGCTGATCTTCTCCAGCAACCTGGATGAGTTCTTCGAGATTCGTGTTGCCGGCCTCAAGAAACAGATCACCTTTGCCCGCGAACAGGCCGGCGCCGACGGTTTGCAGCCGCACCAGGCCCTGGCCCGCATCAGCGAACTGGTGCACGGCCATGTGGATCGCCAATACGCCATCCTCAACGACATTTTGTTGCCGGAGCTGGAAAAGCATCAGGTGCGCTTCATCCGTCGGCGCAACTGGACCGTCAAGCTCAAGACCTGGGTGCGTCGCTATTTCCGTGATGAAATCGCGCCGATCATCACCCCGATTGGCCTCGATCCGACGCACCCGTTCCCGCTGCTGGTGAACAAGAGCCTGAACTTTATCGTCGAGCTCGAAGGGATCGATGCCTTTGGTCGTGATTCGGGCCTGGCGATCATCCCGGCGCCGCGCCTGTTGCCACGGATCATCAAGGTACCGGAAGAGGTCGGGGGGGCTGGTGATAACTATGTATTCCTTTCGTCGATGATCCACGCCCACGCCGATGACCTGTTCCAGGGCATGAAGGTCAAGGGCTGCTACCAGTTCCGCCTGACCCGTAACGCCGATTTGGCCGTGGATACCGAAGACGTCGAAGACTTGGCCCGCGCCTTGCGCGGTGAACTGTTCTCCCGCCGTTATGGCGATGCAGTACGCCTGGAAGTGGCGGACACCTGTCCGAAACATCTCTCGGACTACCTGCTCAAGCAGTTCAACCTGGCCGAGACCGAGCTGTACCAGGTCAATGGCCCGGTGAACCTGACGCGCCTGTTCAGCATTACTGGCCTGGACAGCCATCCGGAGCTGCAATACACGCCATTCACCCCGCAGATCCCGAAACTGCTGCAAAACAGCGAGAACATCTTCAGCGTGGTCAGCAAGCAGGACATCTTGCTGCTGCACCCGTTCGAGTCGTTCACCCCGGTGGTCGACCTGTTGCGCCAGGCTGCCAAGGATCCACACGTCCTGGCCGTGCGCCAGACCCTGTACCGCAGCGGCGCCAACTCGGAAATCGTCGATGCGCTGGTGGATGCCGCGCGTAACGGCAAGGAAGTCACGGCGGTGATCGAATTGCGTGCGCGGTTCGATGAAGAGTCCAACCTGCAACTGGCCAGCCGCCTGCAAGCGGCCGGCGCGGTGGTGATCTACGGTGTGGTCGGCTTCAAGACCCACGCCAAGATGATGCTGATCCTGCGTCGCGAAGCCGGTGAAATCGTGCGTTACGCGCACCTGGGTACCGGTAACTACCACGCCGGCAACGCCAAGCTCTACACCGACTACAGCCTGCTGACCTCCGACGACGCCTTGTGCGAAGACGTCGGCAAACTGTTCAGCCAGTTGATCGGCATGGGTAAGACGCTGCGCATGAAGAAGCTGCTGCACGCGCCGTTCACCCTGAAAAAGGGCATGCTCGACATGATTGCCCGCGAGACCCAGTTCGCCCTCGACGGCAAGCCGGCGCATATCATCGCCAAGTTCAACTCGCTGACCGATCCGAAGATCATCCGCGCGCTGTACAAGGCCAGCCAGTCCGGTGTGCGCATCGACCTGGTGGTGCGTGGCATGTGCTGCCTGCGCCCGGGCATTGCCGGGGTGTCGCACAATATCCACGTACGTTCGATCATCGGCCGCTTCCTGGAGCACACGCGGGTGTTCTACTTCCTCAACGGCGGCGAAGAGCAGATGTTCCTCTCCAGCGCCGACTGGATGGAGCGTAACCTCGACAAGCGTGTGGAGACCTGCTTCCCGGTGGAAGGCAAGAAGCTGATCATGCGGGTCAAGAAAGAGCTGGAGAGTTATCTCACCGATAACACCCACAGCTGGAGCCTGCAGTCGGATGGGCGCTACGTGCGCAACACGCCGACCGGCAACCAGAACCCGCGCAGTGCGCAGGCGACGTTGCTGGAGCGGCTCGGCAGCCCGGTGCTGGCCGTTCGCTGATATCGGCTCTGGTGGAAGCGGGCAGGTCCGCTTCCATGTTTCCCGCCTACATCCATCACTGAGCAATCGGACAAGCCTGTCGGATTTGCCAGGTTGGGGGTTGCATGTTCCCGTTCCTAGACTGACCTCTGGCTATCAGGCGATAGCCTGTACAGGGCAGTTGAGGACTTTTCGATGATGGGATCAGGCATAGGAATCGGGTTGGGAACAGCGGGGCTTTACGAGGCATTGACCTCGCCGCCGAAGGGCTACCGCAGTGCGCAGGCCATGTCGCGCGACATGGCCCGTGCGGCGGTGACGTCTGAGTCCCTGGTGCGGGACTCGTTGAAAAACATCGCAAACATCGATCATGGCTTGCAAGGCGGCAACGCGTTTGTGCAGATCAACCCTGATGCGCTTGAGCAGGCGCGGGCGCGCGATCAGGAGCGTACCCGCGGCGGGGTGTGCGGCTTTTTGCACGGTGTGCCGATTGCCCTGAAAGATGTATTCGAAACCCGCGGAAAAATGCACACCAGTGCGGGTTCCCGTGCGCTGGTAGGTTCGCCGACGACAAAAAACGCCAAGGTCGTGGATAACTTGCTCAAGGCGGGTGCAGTGATCGTGGGTAAAACCAATATGAGCGAACTGTCCAACTTTCGCTCCAGCGTACCGGTTGATGGCTGGAGCTCCCGTGGCGGGCAAACCCTTAACCCTCATCGATTGGGCGGGCAGGTGGCGGGGTCGAGCACTGGATCGGCCGTGGCGGTAGCCCAGGGACTTGTCCCGCTCGCATTGGGCATCGAGACCAACGGTTCGATCATTGCCCCGGCGGCCTACAACGGTGTGCTCGGTTTGAAAACCACGGCCGGTCTGGTGAGTACCGAGGGGGTGATGACCAGCTCAAGACTGGACTCGGTGGGCACGTTTACGCGTAACGTGCGCGATGCTGGCGAAGCGCTAAACGCCATGGTCGAAACAACGGTCTACACCGCCGGGTTGACGCCCGATGCCTTGCAGGGCAAACGCATTGGCTACACGCCGGTGCCTGAGTTGTCGCCAGAGCAGGCCAGGGACCCGGCCAGGCGCGCGGATAGGCAGTATTTCGAGGACGCGATCAGATTGCTGGTGGCCAAGGGGGCAGTCCTTGTGCCAATAGCCAGCCTGGACGCTGATGTGGCGCCAGAGACGTACGATCAATACAACGATGCGCTTTTTGCAGGGCTCAAGCAAAAAATCGACGGCTACCTAGCTGGCAGGCAAGGGTTGTCGGTGAAGTCGTTGGCCGAGCTTATTGCGTTCAACGAGCGTGACAGGCGAGCCGGAGAGCCGGACCAGGCGCTGCTGGAACACATCAACAGCCTGGCGGTGACGGATGAGCAACGGGAGCAGCTGTGGGAGGCTGTTCTCCCGATTTTCAGGGATGTCTTCGATAAGCCACTGAAGGAACATAAGCTGGACGCGGTGCTGTCGAGTTTTCGTTCAGACAGTTATTTCTTTGCCGCGGCAGCTGGCTACCCCGGCATATCGGTGCCCTCGGGCATGGATGATGAGGGCATGCCAACCGCGCTGCACTTTGCGGGCACGAGCAACAGTGAAGCCACACTGCTCTCGGTTGCGTATGGCTATGAACAGGCATCGCAGGCTATCCGCGAGCCGGCGTTCCTGCCTGGCGCGCCGATGTTGTCGTCGGCCGAGAGCGTCTAGGGATCAGCACACGTTCAGGCTCAAACCCACTCGCGTCAGCCACTCGGCTTCCTGGGCGAAATCCGCCTGGGTCAGTTGGTTCTCGTCCAGCCAATCTTCGGGGAATACCACATCCAGGCTGTCACCATTGGCGCGCAAGGTGACCTGCGGCATCTGCTGGGTGCCACGGATGTGGTGGAACAGGATCGCAAAGCGCAGCAGGGCGCACAGGCGAATCAGCTTGATGCCTTCGGCGCCGAACTCGGCGAACTTGTCCTTGGGGATATTGCGGCGATGGCCGCGCACCAGCAACGCCAGCATCTGCTGGTCTTCCCGGGAAAAACCCGCCAGGTCGGAGTGCTCGATCAGGTACGCGCCGTGCTTGTGGTAATGGTAGTGGGCGATATCCAGGCCCACTTCATGGACCTTGGCTGCCCAGCCCAGCAGTTCACGCCAGACCCCGTCCTGCAGGTCCCAATCCTCGGCGACCTGATCAAACGCATGCAGCGCCTTGCGCTCTACCCGCGCCGCCTGTTCCAGGTCGACGTGGTAGCGCTCCATCAGTGAGCCCAGGGTGCGCTCGCGCACATCTTCATGATGATGGCGGCCCAGCAGGTCGTAGAGCACGCCTTCACGCAGGGCGCCATCGCAGTGGTCCATGCGTTGCAGTTCGAGGGCGTCGAAGATGGCTTCAAGGATCGCCAGGCCGGCCGGGAAGATGGTCCGGCGATCGGGCTTGATGCCCTCGAAGTCGATTTTCTCGGCATCACCGAGCTTGAACAGCTTGCGCTTGAGCCAGGCCAGGCCTTCGGCATTCACCTCGCCGGTGCCGTGGCCGCCAGCCTTCAGGGCCAGGCCGATGGCACGGATGGTGCCGGATGAGCCGATGGCTTCATCCCAGGTCAGGCGGTGCAAGGCATGCTCGATGCTCATGATCTCCAGCCGCGCCGCCGTGTATGCCTGGGCGTAGCGGGCCGGGGTGATCTTGCCGTCCTTGAAATAACGCTGGGTGTAGCTGACGCAACCCATTTGCAGGCTTTCGCGCAGCAGCGGCTCGAAGCGCTGGCCGATGATGAACTCGGTGCTGCCACCGCCAATGTCGGCCACCAGGCGTTTGCCGGGGGTATCGGCCAGCGTGTGGGAGACACCGAGATAGATCAGGCGTGCTTCTTCACGTCCGGAGATGACTTCCACCGGGTGCCCGAGGATCTCCTCGGCACGGCGGATGAATTCGCCACGGTTACGCGCTTCGCGCAATGCGTTGGTACCGACGATTCGCACGGCGCCCTGGGGCATGCCGTTGATCAGTTGGGCAAAACGCTTGAGGCAGTCGAGCCCGCGCTGCATGGATTCTTCGTTGAGCTTGCGCTCATCGTCGATCCCGGCAGCCAGTTGTACCTTTTCGCCGAGCCGCTCAAGGATGCGGATCTCTCCGTTCTGGGCCTTGGCCACGACCATGTGAAAGCTGTTGGAGCCCAGGTCGATGGCGGCGATCAGGGACAGATTCTTGGCTTGGGATTGCGGCATGGGTAGGGGATCTCGGTCGATAACCTTGCCATCGTGCCACGATCAAACGCTGACGCCAACGCGTAGTGCTCGGTGATTTGTCCTACCCATGCTCTTGATCAAGTTTTGTAGGAAATGTAGGGAAAATTTCCGGATGGCCGATGACATATCTTTAGTGGGTTGTAGGGAACTCAAAAATCTTTAGAGGATTTTGAAGATTATATAATTTCCTACATGGGTAGTTAATTAAACTCATCCTTAATCTGCTCTGGACTACTTTGGGGGGTGGTAAAAGAGTCGGTTGTTTTAAACGAGTCCCACAGAGTTCTGGGTATCGTCTTATATTTATTGAGTGAGTCGAAGGTGAAACTGTCGCTCGGCAATGATGCCGTGGTGTTATTTATTTATAGCTTTGTGTTTCAGGGAGGAATTAATGGCGACGAAGGAATTGTCCGGTTATTAAAGAAGTAATGCCTGAACACTTTTTAACGACAGGTCGATCATGAAAAAAGTATTGGGTTTGACGATGGGTGTTATTTGCCTGGCTGCAAGTATTGGCGCTCAGGCAACAAACGTTGCTCAGTTGGTAGTGCGGGGGACGATCACGCCCGCAGCCTGCAATTTGAGCTTGGGTAATAGTGGAATCATCGACTACGGGGTTATTCGTTCCGGTGAGTTGTCCCAGACCAGCTTCAATCCTCGCTCACCGCAAACCACATCGTTGGTTGTCAACTGCGGTACCACTCCGGCCAAGTTCGGCCTGACCCTGACCGACTTGCAGGCGGGCAGCAAGGTCACTGGTATTCTCGGCGGCGGCTATACCGAAGCGCAGAACTTTGGGTTGGGCGCCGTATCGTCCCGACGTACCGGGGGCTACTCGGTCACTCTGCGAGATCTGAGGTCTTCAGGTTTCACATTGAGTCCGATCATGCGGGTCAGCACCGGCGCCTGGCAGAACAGTGACGGAAAAGTCGCACAAGCGCCTACCCAGTACTCGTGGCGTAATGGTGCGAGCATAACCCCGGCGTCCATTGCTCAACTCACAGGCGTCATTGAAGTGATGGCGGTCATTAACAAAGCGCAGGACTTGGACCTCACCCGCGATGTGACGCTGGATGGCCGCGCCACCTTAGTGCTTAGTTACATCTAAACCTCTAGTAACAGCCGATATTGAAACGAAAAGTGTCATGGCGCTTTCGGGACTTGTCGGCTGTTTTTCTGTGCGTTTGCTATTTGTCTTGGTCGTTGCGGAGAAAACACAGTGAGTTGTTTTTTGAAAGCAGGTGTGACGCTGTTGTGGTGTGTAACATTATTGTTTTGCGCAAGTGGCATGGCGGTGGCCGATGGTATGCAACCCGAAACAACGGTCGTCGTGCTTTATGAGGAGAACGGTGAGGCGACGATCAATGTCAAGAACACAGATCCGGGGCCCGCACTACTTCACTCGGTCATCGAGAATATACCGGAGGATAAAGAGCCGCTGCTGATCGTCACGCCACCGATTACTCGTGTCGAAGCCGGTGAGACCCAGTTGGTTCGTTTTATCAATACATCTGGCACGCCGCTCAAGACCCAACGATTGAAACGTGTTTCCTTTGAAGGCATTCCCCAGGCCCGCAGCCCTGGTGGAGCGACCATTGGTTTTACCCTGCGGCAGAATTTACCGCTGATCCTGCATCCCAAGGGGTTGGCCAAGCACCAGGCACCCTGGGAGTTGTTGAAATGGAGGCGCCAGGGCAGTGGCCTGACCGTTCATAACGACAGTGCGTATGTGGTGCGGTTGGCGCTGGAGTTGCAACTGCTCCCGGGGAAAACGTTGGCAACCTTGCCGCGCAGTTACATCCTGCCAGGTGAAGTACTGGCGGTTGATGCCCAGGGTTCCCTGGCGGGCGTTACCTCGGTCGTATTGCAGCCCGCCACGGTGTACGGGTTCACCGTTGACAGCTACAACGCAGATGTTGCCGATCATGGGATTTAACCGAGTGGTGGGCAAGGGAGTGGGCGGCGCCTGTTATTCGGGGCTGTTCATGGGTTTGGCAACCCTTTTTGGGCATCATGGGGATGCATTGGCCATCGAGTTGGGGGAAGGGTTTGACCTGGCAGCCCTGACCACTCATGGCATTGATCCAAAAGTTTCGGACTATTTCCGCAGCGCGGCGCGTTTTCGCGAAGGTGTCCAGGTGGTCGGGCTGCGGGTCAATGGCGCGGCGCTAGGCTTGGTGGATGCCCGGTTCGATTACCAGGGTCAGCTGTGTTTTACCCCAGGGTTACTGGACAAAGCTGGTTTGCGGGTACCGTCTGCGGTCTTGCAGGCTGGTGTGACGGCCGACCAGGCGTGTCACGATTTCCTTGGTGAGTTCCCGGCGACGCTGGTGAGACTGCGCCCCGGTAGTGACGAGGTGTCCCTGGTGGTACCTACGCAATCGTTGCGCGAACCCGAGTGGGAAGCTGGAAGTTTCAGCCAGGGCGGTACGGCCGCCATGCTCAATTACGATGTGCTTGGATTCGATAACCATGCACGTGGCGACTCCAACCGTTTTGTCTCGGCCTATACCGAGGCGGGCTTCAATCTTGGCAACTGGATTGTGCGCAGTCGGCAGTTCTATGTTTCCGATAACGGCAAGGGTAGCAGCGAACATGTGTACGCCTATGCCCAGCGAGATTTCGCGGCCTTGAAGTCGACCTTCCAGGCAGGTCAGATTTCCAGCAGGAACCCGGTATTTGGCGGCCTCCAGCTCTCGGGGTTCCAGCTCTTTCCTGACGGTGTCGCCCGAGTCGGGAGCACCAACGGTGTAGTGGTCGAAGGCTTGGCCCATAGCCAGGGAAGGGTTGAGGTGCGCCAGTCCGGGGTGTTGATACATTCGACCCTGGTACCCGAAGGGCCTTTTCGCCTGACGGACCTGCCATTGCTCAATGGCACCAGCGACCTGGACGTGAGTGTCATCGGCACGCGGGGGGGCAAACGCAGTTTCGTGGTGCCTGCGGCGTCTTTCGGGGCCTACGTGCCTGTGCAACCTGGCTTCGACTTTGCGCTGGGCAAGGTGCGGGAAACCATCGCCAGCAACAGGGAGCAACCGGTGGTGGCGATGGGCAGCGGTACCTGGAATTTGGGCGCAGGTACAGCCCTGGGCCTTGGCTTATTGGGGGCGGACGAATATCACGCGGCAGGTGGCACGCTGAGTCGTGTCTTTTTCCAGCGGGTTTCAGTGAGTGCACGACACAATCGGTCCCGGGATAAGGTTCGCGGTGTGGGCGGGACACGCAACTCCGTGTCGCTGGGTAGCCCGTTGGGCGCGGGTGTTGAGGCAAGCCTGAGTGCCACCACCCAGAGTCGAGGTTACCGTGATGTCCTGGAGGTCGGCACAGCCTCGACCAACGATCTTCTGGACACGCGTTTTCAGCGCCAGTACACCGCCGGACTGAGTTGGGCCGCGCCGGTTTTGGGTACGCTCTCCGTCACCTACTCCCATAACGCGCAATTTGACGGGCAGAGCACCGAGCATGTGTTCGCGTCGTGGACCAAGCGTTTCGACGACGTCGATGTCGCACTCGTCGCCGACTCGCAGACCGGTCCGTCGCGTCGGCGAAAGCGCCGTTATGCCGTCAACGAGCAACTCCCCTCCGAAGGGCTGTCGGTGCGCCTGCAAGTCAGTGTGCCGTTTGGCGATGATCGCCGCCTCACATCTTTCGCCAGCCGGCGCAACGGCCGCTCCGATATCGGTACAACACTGTCGGAACGGGTCAACGAGTATGTGAACTATGAAGTGGGCACCGAGCGCGACCTAACGGATCGCCAGAGGGCGGTGCATGGTCGTGTAGACGTCATGCCTCGCTACACCCGCGTGGGGGCCGGGGTGAACCGGGACGCATCAGGCACCACCTACACCGGGCAATTGCAGGGGGGGATCGTGGCTCATGGACAAGGGCTGACCTTTTCGCCCTACGCGGTGCAGGATACTTTCGGACTGCTATCGGTGGGAAACATCACGGGAGCCAAAGTCTCGACACCCCATGGGCCGGTCTGGACCGACTACCGCGGTCACGCGGTCATTCCTGGGTTGCCGGCCTATAGCACCAGCCACCTCGAAGTGCAGACCCAGTCCCTGCCCAAGCGTGTCGATCTCAAGAACGGCACCCAAACCCTTGCCGCTGCCCGTGGGTCGTTCAATGCCGTGGAGTTCAAGGTGGTCAGCGCCCGTCGGGTTCTGTTGACCGCTCATGACCAGCAAGGGCATGCCTTGCCCCAGGGCGCTGCAGTATTTGGCCCGGACAAGGCCTTCCTGACCAGCGTAGTGGGCGATGGCCTGATTTTCCTGAATGACAGCCAACCCCAACAGACCCTGAGTGTTGAGCTGCCGGGCTCTACGAAGCCTTGCCTGCTGCAACTGAACCTTGAGCCAGAGCCCTCCAATGACAGACTTTATGAAACCGCTTCGGCGACCTGCAGTGCGTTGTAAATCGGCCGGCAGGATTTATCCGGGCCTGTTGTTCATCGTGGCGTTATTGGCCAGCGAGGCCAGCCTCGCTACCTGTCAGTTGGCGTTAAGCCAGCCACGGGTCGACTACGGCGTAATGCGTCAAGCGCCCGGTGAACAGGTCAGTGCACAGTCTTTCGGTACACGCACCGTGCTCCTGAACGTGGTGTGCATTGATCCCGTTCCCATGGCAGTACGGTTCAGTGGGGTGCCTGCGGGGGCTCTGGGTTTTCGGTTTGGCGCCACCGGGGCCTTTGCCCTGAATATCCGGCACGCCCACCTTGATGGCCGGCCCGTGGAACTGGTCGTCGAGGGCTCAGGGCCTGCGCACGCCAGCGAGCGGCTTGTGCCCGGGCAGGTCCTGATTGCCCGTGCGGCTGGCGTACCGATAACGGGCCGACGGCTATCGGCACAACTGGAGATTGCCCCATTCCTGCCGGTTGACGCATTCTCTGTGCGCAGCGAAACCACGCTCCAGGGCCAGGTGCAGGTCGAGTGGTTGTCGCATGGCGTTGGCGTCAGCCCGGCGACTCCACCGAGCCAATGAAATTGGCCAGTTCGGCGGTGCGCGGTTGGGCAAATAGTACTTTCGGGTCACCGACTTCATGCACCTTGCCCTGGTGCATGAACACCAGCTTGTCGCCGACTTCCCGGGCAAAGCGCATTTCATGGGTCACCATGATCAGGGTCATGCCGTCCTTGGCCAGTTGGCGCACCACGCTGAGTACTTCGTTGACCAGTTCCGGGTCCAGGGCCGAGGTGATTTCATCGCACAGCAGCACCTTGGGCGACATTGCCAATGCGCGGGCGATGGCCACCCGTTGCTGCTGGCCGCCGGACAGGCGATCCGGGAACGCGTCGAACTTCTCTCCCAGGCCGACACGGTCGAGCATCTGTCGTGCCAGTTCCGCGGCCTTGGCCTTGGTGACCTTTTGCACGACCTGGGGCGCGAGCATGACGTTTTCACCCACGGTCAAATGGGGGAACAGGTTGAACTGCTGGAACACCATGCCGACTTTTTGCCGCAGGCTGCGCAGGTCAGCGCGGGCTGCGTCGAGGTATTCGCCGTCGACTTCAATCACCCCGTCGTTGATCGACTCCAGGCCATTGAGGGTGCGCAGCAACGTGGACTTCCCCGAGCCGCTGCGGCCGATGATCGCCACCACCTGGCCTTCCTCGACACTCAAGTCGATACCCTTGAGCACATGGTGATCGCCGTAATACTTATGCAGCGCGGATATTCTAAGCAGAGGCATGCAGTCTCCTTTCCAGGTAACGGGCACTGAGGGACAAGGGGTAGCAGAGCAGGAAGTAACCGAGCGCCACCAGGCCGTAGACCATGAAGGGTTCGAAGGTGGCGTTGGCGAGCATGCCGCCGGTCTTGGTCAGTTCGGTGAAGCCGATGATCGACGTCACTGCCGTGCCCTTGACCACCTGCACCGAGAAGCCCACCGTGGGTGCCACTGCAATTCGCAGGGCCTGGGGCAGGATCACGTAGCGCAGTTGCTCATACGGGTTGAGTGCCAGGCTGGCGGAGGCCTCCCACTGGCCATGGGCAATGGAGTCGACACAGCCGCGCCAGATCTCGGCCAGGTAGGCGCTGGTAAACAGGGTCAAGGCAATCGCGGCGGCCAGCCATGGCGAGATATCGATCCCCAGCAAGGCGACACCGAAGAACACCAGGAACAATTGCATTAGCAACGGCGTGCCCTGGAACAATTCGATATAGGTCCGGGCGATGTTGCGCGGTAGCGCCTTGGGGCTGATGCGCAGGGTCATCACCAGCAAGCCGATCAGCCCACCGCCGATAAACGCCACCAGCGACAACAGTAACGTCCACTGCAGGCCGGTCAGCAGGTTGCGCACGATGTCCCAGAATGAAAAATCACTCATCGGCTGTTCCTCATTACATAGCGGCGACCGATCCAATTGAGCAACTGGCGGATCATCAGCGCCATGCACAGGTACACCAGCGTGGTCAGGGCATAGGTTTCAAAGGCACGGAAATTACGCGACTGGATAAAGTTGGCGGCAAAGCTCAACTCTTCAGTGGCGATCTGCGAACACACCGCCGAACCGAGCATCACGATGATGATCTGGCTGCTCAGGGCGGGCCAGACCTTGCCCAGCGCCGGCAGCAGCACCACATGGCGAAACGCTTCAAAACGCGTCATGGCCAAGGCTGCCGCCGCCTCCAGTTGCCCGCGAGGAATCGCCTGGATACCGGCACGGATGATCTCCGTGGAATAGGCGCCGAGGTTGATCACCATCGCCAGTACCGCCGCCTGCCATTCGGAAATCTGCAAGCCCAGGGACGGCAGGCCGAAGAAGATGAAGAACAACTGCACCAGGAACGGTGTGTTGCGAATCAATTCGACATACACCCCGAAGAACCAGCAGAACGGCTGGATTTTCCAGGCGCGCACCACGGCGCCGACAATCCCCAGTGCCACCCCCAGGATCGCACCGATGGCGGTCAGCTCCAGGGTGAACAGCGCGCCGCGCAACAGCAGGTCGGTATTGGCCAGCACCGGCACAAAGTCGAATTGATAGGCCATCAATCAGCTCCGCCTCAGAGATCGGCAGGCAATGGCTCTTTGAGCCACTGCATTGCGTTCTTTTCCAGGCTGCCGTCAGTCTTGGCGGCGACCAGGATCTGGTTGACCTTCTCCAACAGCGCCGGCTCGTTTTTGTTGACGCCGACATACACTGGCGAATCCTTGAGTTTGACTTTCAGCGCCGGCACCCGCTTGGGGTTGCGTGTGCTGATCGCCACCATCACCACGTTGCCACTGGCGATCAGGTCTACTTGGCCGGCGAGGTAGGCGGCGATGGTTGAATTGTTGTCTTCAAAGCGCTTGATCGTGGCTTCCTTGGGCGCGACGGCGGTCAACTCGATATCTTCAATGGCGCCCCGGGTCACGCTGATGGTCTTGCCCTTGAGGTCGTCGAGGCGGGTGATGGCCGCGTCAGGTGGGCCGAATACGGCGAGATAGAACGGCGCATAGGCCTTGGAAAAGTCGATGACTTTCTCGCGCTCCGGGTTCTTGCCCAGGCTGGAAATCACCAGGTCCACCTTGCCGGTGGTCAGGAATGGAATGCGATTGGTGCTGTTGACCGGCGTGAGTTCCAGCTTGACCTTGAGTTGCTCGGCCAGCAGCTTTGCGGTGTCGATGTCCAAACCGCGCGGTTGCATATCCGGGCCGACCGAGCCGAACGGTGGAAAGTCCTGGGGCACGGCGACCTTGAGGGTGCCACGGGCGACGATATCGTCCAGGCCATTGGCCTGGGCAGGTGCCTGGCTGAGCATCAGGCTGGCAAACAGGGCAGTGAGCAGGGCGCTGCAACGCTTGGTCATGGCAACTCTCCGAAAGGGGTGAAGGACATTTCTGATTGTTGCCAGTGCATAGCCCATGCCATGAAGCCCTGAAACGCCTGCAAGGCAGGTTTTTCCAGGCATGCAGCGGTCTGACTGGTCTGAACAGTCAAGTCTCGTTTCGCACCCTTTTCGAGCGCCGGTAAAACCCTGCGAGCCCCTTTGGGGCGTGGCTTGCCGGCTGCCGAGAATAGCTTTACAACTAGGCCCACTGTTGACTGAAACCTCGGGTTTTTTCATGAATTCCATCGCCCAAGCCGTACCGGAAGCGGCCTTGCAAGCTATCCGCAAACTCATCAAGGAACAGGGCTTCGGCCCCGGCGATGCATTGCCTTCCCAGCGCGACCTGGCGCTGCAATTGGGGGTCAGTCGTGCCTCGCTGCGCGAGGCCCTGTCTTCGCTCAGTGCGCTGGGAGTGGTCAGTGTGCAACCGGGCAAGGGCGTGTTTGTACAGGCGCCGCCTGAGGCCGATATGGGCGCAGTGGCCTGGCCATTTACCGCGCAGGCGAGCCCGTTGGATATCTTCCAGTTGCGTTATGCCCTGGAGGGGTTTGCGGCGGGGCTGGCGGCCATGACGTTGACCACCGAGGAGCTGGATGAGCTCGAAGACAATGTCCAGGCCATGCGCCGGGAGCTGAAGACTGGTGATTTCGAGGCGGCCGCACGGTTGGACTTCGCTTTCCACCAGCGCATCCTGTTGGCCAGTGGTAATCAGGCGATGGTCAGCATCCTCAGCGCCAGTGCCGAGGTGTTTCTGGAAAGCCAGAAACTACCGTTCATCCGACCGGAGCGGGCCATGGAAACCTGGCAGGAGCACCGCAAGATCCTCCGTGCCCTGGCCCGGCGCAGCAGTGCGGCGGCACATAAATCCATGCAGGAGCACGTGCGTAACGCGGCGCTGCGCACTGGCATCGCCTTTGTCACGCCGGCAACATCCTGAATCGGTAATACCCAAAATGATGGCGTACGATAGCAAGAGTCAATCAGCGGCGGCTTCCTGAACGAAGGAAGGGCGGCTATGATGGGCAACGTTTTTTTGCTTACAACCCGGAGACATCCATGAGCAACGATCTTATCAAGCACGTCACCGACGCGACCTTTGAGGCCGAAGTACTGCAGGCCCAAGGCCCGGTGCTGGTTGATTACTGGGCTGAGTGGTGCGGCCCTTGCAAAATGATCGCCCCGGTCCTGGACGAAATCGCAACCACCTACGAAGGCAAGCTGACCGTTGCCAAGCTGAACATCGACGAAAACCAGGAAACCCCGGCCAAGCATGGCGTGCGTGGTATCCCGACCCTGATGTTGTTCAAGAACGGCAACGTCGAGGCCACCAAGGTCGGCGCACTGTCGAAGTCGCAACTGGCTGCATTCCTCGACGCCAACATCTAAGCGTTGTCAAAAAGCCCCGCAAATTGCGGGGCTTTTTCGTAAAGCAGGGCTAGACGCTCTGAAATTCAGGTGGTACATTCGGCCCCGCACTGGTTTCTCCACTGCCCCCTGCAAGCCGTCGCCGACGCATTCCTTTCGATTAGTACGCGATCCTGTCGCCTTCTCTGCGGCGCGGCCTCATTAAGCCAAAAGCTTAATTCCCCCCCTCTATAAATGATTACGTCATTCCTATATGAATCTGACTGAACTCAAGCAAAAGCCGATTACCGACCTGCTCCAACTGGCCGAAGAAATGGGCATAGAAAATATGGCCCGTTCGCGCAAGCAGGACGTGATTTTCTCCCTGCTGAAAAAGCACGCGAAAAGCGGCGAGGAAATCTCCGGTGATGGCGTGCTGGAGATTCTCCAGGACGGCTTCGGCTTCCTCCGCTCTGCAGACGCCTCCTATCTCGCCGGCCCAGACGATATCTACGTCTCGCCGAGCCAGATCCGTCGCTTCAACTTGCGCACCGGTGACACCATCGTTGGCAAGATCCGCCCTCCGAAGGAAGGCGAGCGTTATTTCGCCCTGCTCAAGGTCGACACGATCAACTTCGATCGTCCCGAGAACGCGAAGAACAAGATTCTCTTCGAGAACCTGACGCCGCTGTTCCCGACCGTGCGCATGAAGATGGAAGCCGGTAACGGTTCCACCGAAGACTTGACCGGTCGAGTCATCGACCTGTGCGCTCCGATCGGCAAGGGCCAGCGTGGCCTGATCGTCGCGCCGCCGAAAGCCGGTAAGACCATCATGCTGCAGAACATTGCAGCGAACATCGCGCGTAACAATCCTGAAGTTCACCTGATCGTGCTGCTGATCGATGAGCGTCCGGAAGAAGTGACCGAAATGCAGCGCACCGTGCGCGGCGAAGTGGTTGCCTCGACGTTCGATGAGCCGCCAACCCGCCACGTGCAGGTTGCCGAAATGGTGATCGAGAAGGCCAAGCGCCTGGTCGAACACAAGAAGGACGTGGTGATCCTGCTCGACTCCATCACCCGTCTGGCCCGTGCCTACAACACCGTGATCCCGAGCTCCGGCAAAGTGCTCACCGGTGGTGTCGATGCCCACGCCCTGGAGAAGCCGAAACGTTTCTTCGGCGCCGCGCGTAACATCGAAGAAGGCGGCTCGCTGACCATTATCGCCACCGCGCTGGTTGAAACCGGCTCGAAGATGGACGAAGTGATCTACGAAGAGTTCAAGGGTACCGGCAACATGGAACTGCCTCTGGACCGTCGCATTGCTGAAAAGCGTGTGTTCCCGGCCATCAACATCAACCGTTCCGGCACGCGCCGTGAAGAGTTGCTGACGGCCGATGACGAACTGCAGCGCATGTGGATCCTGCGCAAGCTGCTGCATCCGATGGACGAAGTCGCCGCCATCGAGTTCCTGATCGACAAGCTGAAAACCACCAAGACCAACGACGAGTTCTTCCTGTCGATGAAGCGTAAGTAATACGACGTTTCAGGTCCGAAAGAATGGCGCCCCAAGGGGCGCCATTTTTTTTCGTCGGTTTTTTAAGCAAGTTCCGAGCGCAAATGCGCGGCGATAAGCTGCCAGCGGCCTTCAGAGCAGGTAGGATGTACGCCTATTTTACGGGTGGCATGGTTAATGAAATTCAAGGATCTTCGGGATTTCGTGCAGCAACTTGAGCAGCGCGGAGAGTTGAAACGTATTCAGGTGCCGGTGTCCCCGGTCCTGGAAATGACTGAGATTTGTGACCGCACCTTGCGCAACAAGGGCCCGGCGCTGCTGTTCGAGAACCCCACAGGCTTTGATATCCCGGTGCTCGGCAACCTGTTCGGCACGCCCGACCGGGTGGCGTTCGGCATGGGCGCCGAGTCGGTCAGCGAGTTGCGCGAGATCGGCAAGCTGCTGGCCTTCCTCAAGGAGCCTGAGCCGCCCAAGGGCCTGAAGGATGCGTGGTCGAAGCTGCCGATCTTCCGCAAGATCATTGCCATGGCGCCCAAGGTGGTCAAGGACGCGGTCTGCCAGGAAGTGGTCATCGAAGGCGATGATGTCGACCTGGCGATGCTCCCGGTACAGACCTGCTGGCCCGGCGATGTCGGCCCGCTGATCACCTGGGGCCTGACCGTCACCAAGGGCCCGAACAAGGATCGCCAGAACCTGGGGATCTACCGTCAGCAAGTGATCGGTCGCAACAAAGTGATCATGCGTTGGCTGAGCCACCGTGGTGGTGCGCTGGACTTCCGTGAGTGGTGCGAGAAGCACCCCGGCCAGCCGTTCCCGGTCTCGGTGGCCCTGGGCGCCGACCCGGCGACCATCCTCGGCGCCGTGACGCCGGTGCCCGACAGCCTGTCCGAGTACGCCTTTGCCGGCCTGCTGCGCGGCAACCGCACCGAGCTGGTGAAGTGCCGTGGCAACGACCTGCAAGTACCGGCCACCGCCGAAATCATCCTCGAAGGCGTGATTCATCCGGGCGAGATGGCCGATGAAGGCCCGTATGGCGACCACACCGGCTACTACAATGAAGTCGACAGCTTCCCGGTGTTCACCGTCGAGCGCATCACCCACCGGATCAAACCGATCTACCACAGCACCTACACCGGCCGGCCGCCTGATGAGCCGGCGATTCTCGGCGTGGCGCTGAACGAGGTGTTTGTGCCGATCCTGCAGAAGCAGTTCCCGGAAATCACCGACTTCTACCTGCCGCCCGAGGGTTGCTCGTATCGCATGGCCATTGTGACCATGAAGAAGTCGTACCCGGGGCATGCCAAGCGCGTCATGCTCGGTGTGTGGTCGTTTTTGCGACAGTTCATGTACACCAAGTTCGTTATCGTCACCGACGACGACATCAACGCCCGGGACTGGAACGACGTGATCTGGGCCATTACCACGCGCATGGACCCCAAGCGCGACACGGTAATGATCGACAACACGCCGATCGACTACCTCGACTTCGCCTCGCCGGTGTCGGGCCTGGGCTCGAAGATGGGCCTGGATGCCACCCATAAATGGCCGGGTGAAACCACCCGCGAGTGGGGCCGGGTGATCGTCAAGGATGAAGCCGTGACGGCGCGTGTCGATGCGATGTGGAAAGAATTGGGAATAGATTGATGCGTGTAACCCTGCAACCTTCCGGTGCGGTCCTTGACTTGCAGCCCGGCGAGCGGATTCTTGAAGGTGCACGGCGCCTGGGCTACGAATGCCCCCAGGCGTGCCGCAACGGCGTGTGCCACGTGTGCGCGGCCCTGTTGGTCGAGGGCCGGGTGCAACAGGCCGGCGAGGTGCGTGACCATGGTGAGTTCTACACCTGCATTGCCGAGCCGCTGGAAGATTGCATCGTGCTGTGGGATGGCGTGCTGGCGCCGGGAGAGTTGCCGGTGCGCAAACTTGCCTGCCAGTTGAGCGAATGCGTGGACCTGGGTGGCGACGTGTGGCGCGTGCGCCTGCGGGCGCCGGCCGGCAAGGCGGTACGCTACCACGCGGGCCAGTACCTGATGATCGAGCGCGAGAACGGCGAAAAGTCGGCGTTTTCCTTGGCGTCGGCGCCCCACGCCGGGCGGGAGCTGGAGTTGCATGTACTGGTGCGTGAAGACAGCGCCCGCAGCCTGATCGAGCAGTTACAGCGCAACCAGATGGCGCGGGTCGAGCTACCATTTGGCGATACCCACCTGGCCGAATTGCCCGACGGGCCGTTGGTGCTGATCGCGGCTGGCACCGGTATGGCACAGATGCACAGCCTGATCGAGCACTGTCGGGCCAGCGGTTTCAAGCACCCGGTGCATCTGTATTGGGGCGTGCGCCAACCGGATGATTTCTACCAGGTCGAACATTGGGAGCAGTGGCGGCAATTGCCCAATCTGTTCCTGCACAAAGTGGTCAGTGACCTGTGCGGTTGGGAAGGGCGCTGTGGCTTGTTGCATGAAGCGGTGTGTGAAGACATCAGCGACCTCAAGGGTGTGCATGTCTACGCCAGCGGTTCACCCGCGATGATCTATGGCACGCTGGATGCGCTGGTCAACGCAGGCATGGATGCACACCAGATGCGCGCCGACGTGTTTGCCTACGCCCCGCGCTCCTGACTTCAAACTATGTGTGGGCTTGCCCGCGAAAGCGGTGAATCAGTCGCTGGATGTGTTGAATGGCACACCGCATTCGCGGGCAAGCCGCTCCCACATAGGCCCGGTTCCCACAGGGGATTGTGTCTACTCAGGCCTGCCGGCGTCAGAACCGCAGGCCCGTGGTCACCATCGCCGCATTGAACCCCAGCAGCACGAACTCCGCCGCTACCGGCCCGTAGTGAGCCCCGACCGAAGGAATGATCACTGGCGCCACGCCATAGCGGTTCAGCGGAATCTTGTCGCGGTACTTGCCGCGATAGCCCTGGATCGCCCCGCCGGTCAGCTTCAAGTACACCGGATAGTCGGCCATGTCATAGCGTTTGCCCGCGTAGGCGTAATACGAGCGTTGGCGAAACGAGTTGCGAAAGGTCGCCCCGCCATACACCCACCCCGAAGCGTCATTGCGCTCCAGGCCGATCAGGTCCTGGTTGTTGTTGTGCTCGGGGTCCGGCGCAAAGTGCCGGGTGTAGACGCTGGTCTGGGCGTACCAGAAGCCTTTGTCGTCATTGGCTGGCGCTTCGGCGGCCAGGGCGGTGGTGGCCTGCGCCAGGAGCAGCAGGCCGGAAAGTCGGTTTTTCATGGGGCGACCTCGATAGTCGGTGAATGCACGGCTAAATGGGTCGTGACGCGGGTCTATTTTAAGGGGTCGTCCTCCATAAAGGCTGAACGGGCGCTGAAGCGGGTGCGCCTGGCGTGACTGCGCGGCCTATAGCACTTTTTCGCCTTGCAGTTACAGCGGCGTGTTCTATTACGGTAAAGTCGCCTATAACTGGTAATGCACAGGAGACCTAAGCGATCTGCCATGACCGTTATTGAATCCGAACTTCTGCAATTGGCTTACCCACCACGGCTTGATCTGGGGCCGCAACTCACTCACGAACAATTGATGAGCTCGATGCAGGCCACCATGGGCCTGCACAAGGGTGGGCCGGTCTGGCTGTTTGCGTATGGCTCGCTGATCTGGCGTCCCGAGTGTTCGGCCACCCAGCGCCTGCGCGCACGGGTCCACGGTTATCACCGGGGCCTGTACCTGTGGTCCCACGAGCATCGGGGCACGCCGGAGTTGCCGGGGCTGGTATTTGGCCTGGATCGTGGCGGCTCGTGCAGCGGCTTTGCCTACCGCCTGCCGGAGGAGCAGTTGGAAGCCTCGCTCTATGCCTTGTGGCAGCGGGAGATGCCTTACCCTTCGTATCGGCCGCACTGGCTCAGTTGCCGGCTTGAAGATGGCAGCCAGGTGCAGGCATTGGGTTTTGTGCTGGAGCGGCACCTGCCCAGCTATGCCGGCAACTTGCCCGACAGTGTGCTGAATCAGGTATTCGAGAGCGCTTGCGGGCGCTACGGCACTACTCGCGATTATGTCGAGCAGACCGTCAACGCCCTGCGTAGCCACGCCATGCCAGACAAGAATCTGGAGGCGCGGCTCAAGCGATGTGCCAAAGGCTGCGGCGGCGATTAACGCGCCGAGCTGACGCTATTGGTGTGCCACAGCGTAGGAATCAGGAACGCGATGGCCAACAGGCACGCGCCGATCAGCAGCACAAAGCCGCCGTCCCAGCCGAAGTGGTCCACGGTGTAGCCCATGGCCGCACTGGCCGCCACCGAACCGCCCAGGTAACCGAACAGGCCAGTGAAGCCCGCTGCCGTACCCGCGGCCTTCTTCGGTGCCAGCTCCAGCGCCTGCAGGCCGATCAGCATCACCGGGCCGTAGATCAAGAAGCCAATGGAGAACAGCGCGATCATGTCGACCATCGGGTTGCCTGGCGGATTGAGCCAGTACACCAGGGTCGCGACGGTGACCAACGCCATGAACACAATGCCGGTCAGGCCACGGTTGCCACGGAAGATCTTGTCCGACATCCAGCCGCACAACAGTGTGCCGGGAATCCCCGCCCACTCGTAGAAGAAGTACGCCCACGACGATTTGTCGACCGTGAAGTGCTTGGCTTCCTTGAGGTAAGTCGGTGCCCAGTCCAGCACGCCGTAGCGCAGCAAGTAGACGAAGACGTTAGCCAGGGCGATGTACCAGAGCATTTTGTTGCGCAGCACGTACTTGACGAAGATTTCCTTGGCGCTGAATTCTTCTTCGTGGCTGGCGTCGTAGCCTTCCGGGTAGTCGTTCTTGTACTGCTCGATGGGCGGCAGGCCCACGGACTGCGGGGTATCGCGCATGGTGATAAAGGCAAACGCCGCCACCAGCAGGGCCACGGTGGCCGGCACATAGAACGCCGCATGCCAATCGTTGAACCAGGCCATGCCCAGCAGGAACAGCGGGCCGATCAGGCCGCCGCCGACGTTATGCGCCACGTTCCATACCGACACCACGCCGCCGCGTTCTTTCTGCGACCACCAGTGCACCATGGTTCGCCCGCTCGGCGGCCAGCCCATGCCCTGGGCCCAGCCGTTGATGAACAGCAAAATGAACATCATGGTTACGCTGGAGGTGGCCCAAGGCGCGAAACCGAAAATGAACATCACCCCGGCCGATACCAGCAAGCCAAAGGGCAGGAAATAGCGTGGGTTGGAGCGGTCGGACACCAGGCCCATGAGGAACTTGGACAGACCGTAGGCAATCGCGATCGCCGACATGGCCAGGCCCAGTTGACCACGGGTGTAACCCTCGTCGATCAGGTACGGCATGGCCAGGGAGAAGTTTTTGCGCAGCAGGTAATACCCGGCGTAACCGATGAAAATACCGGCGAAGATCTGCCAGCGCAGGCGTCGGTAGGTACTGTCGATTTTTTCTTCAGGCAGGGGCGCCTGATGTGCGGCAGGACGAAAGAAAGCAAACATTCAAGAGCTCCAGATTTCTTGTTTTGACTGCGGATGCGAATGTTACAGTTTCGTTACCGAAAATAGCATCGCCTCTTATCTGCAAACACAGGAAATTGGGGCAATTGCATGTTCTTTTACGAACATGTCGCAAATAGATAAGTTGTGGTCGTAATTGGCTTCTGATAGCGCTGGAGATCAAAATGTGGGAGCGGGCCTGCTCCCACATTGATTGCATTTCAAATCACTGGCGGACCTGGACGACTACCTTGCCCACCGCCTTGCGCTGCCCCAGATCATTGATCGCCTGCGCTGCGTTATCCAGCGGATACACCTGCGACACCAATGGCTTCAACTTCCCCTCTGCATACCAACTGAACAATTGCTGGAAGTTCGCTGCATTGTCCTGCGGTTGGCGCTGGGCAAACGCGCCCCAGAACACCCCAACCACCGCCGCGCCCTTGAGCAGTGCCAGGTTCACCGGCAATTCAGGAATGCGCCCGCTGGCAAAGCCCACCACCAGCAACCGGCCGTTCCAGGCGATGGCGCGGATGGCCTGGTCAAACAGATCGCCGCCCACCGGGTCGTAGATCACGTCTGCGCCGTTGCCGTCGGTCAGGCGCTTGATTTCATCCTTGAGGTTGGTCTCGCTGTAATTGATCAACTCATCAGCCCCCGCCGCCTTGGCCACGGCCAGTTTGTCGGCGCTGCTGGCGGCGGCGATCACCCGGGCGCCCATGGCCTTGCCGATTTCCACAGCGGCCAGCCCGACGCCACCGGATGCGCCCAGCACCAGCAGGGTCTCGCCTGCCGCCAAGTGGCCGCGCTGCTTGAGGGCGTGCATCGAAGTGCCGTAGGTCATGCTGAAGGCGGCAGCGGTGTTGAAGTCCATGCTCGGCGGGATCGGCAGCACGTTATAGCCCGGTACCGCGACCTGTTCGGCAAAGCTGCCCCAGCCGGTCAACGCCATGACCCGATCACCGACCTTCAGGTGGCTGACCTTTTCCCCGACTTCGCTGACCACGCCTGCCGCTTCGCCGCCCGGCGAGAACGGGAAGGGCGGCTTGAACTGGTACTTGCCCTCGATAATCAGCGTATCCGGGAAATTCACCCCCGAGGCATGCACATCCAGCAGGATCTCGTTCTTCTTGATCGCGGGGCTGGCGACCTCTTCCAGCACCAGGGTTTCGGCGGGGCCGAAGGCTTTGCACAGCACGGCTTTCATCGGACTCTTCCTTTTGGCGTAGTGGCCGATAAGTGTAGGTGGGTCAGGTCACGGGTCAACGAGCATGCCCCGGCCTGATAAGTCGCCATAAGCTTGTGCTCTGCCTTGCTAGCGTTATGCTACTGGCAACCGAATTTTGGACTGCCCCCAAGAAGTTGGACACCAATCCAATTTCTTGGGGTGTTCAC
>NZ_JAHIDY010000029.1:7812-90835 GCF_018732265.1 Pseudomonas sp. TAE6080 | reverse complement strand
AGCTTTAGCGAGGCTGCGATGGCGGCGGCACAGGCAGCGAAGATGTCGCCTGACCCACCGCTATCGCAGCCTCGCCGGTGCTCGACAGCTCCCACCTTTTGGCAAGCGCCCCCAGTTTGCTGCGCGACAGCGCTACGTCGAAGAGGTAGTGGGGATTCCCACAGAGGATTGTCTGTATTATTCAGACCTCGCTCACCTTGACCCAGCGCTCTTCCCGCGCAGCCATGCGAATGGCTGTCGCCAGCCGTTCCACTGCCCAGGCTGCTTCAAAATCAGTGCCCTCTGCACCTTGCCCCGCCAGTGCCATGATCAACTCCTGCACCTCCAGGGTCTTCAACTCGTTGTACCCCAACTGATGCCCCGCCGCCGGGCTGAACGCGGCATAGCCGGGCAGGGTGGGGCCGGCCAGTAAGCGCTGGAAACTGTCTGCTCCAGCCCGGCACACCCGCAGTTCATTCAAGCGCTCCTGATCGAAGGCCAACGTGCCTTGGGTGCCACTGATCTCGAAACTCAAATGGTTCTTGTAGCCACGCTTTAGCCAACTGCTGCTGACGGTCCCACGCGCGCCGTTGGCAAAGCGCAGCAAGGCATGCACCTGGTCGTCGATCTCGATCGGGCGCATCTGGCTACTGCCAGGGCTGGCAGGTCGTTGAGCGTGTACCGTCTGGCTGTCGGCGCAAACGTGAGTGATATCGCCCACCAGGTACCGCGCCATCGCCAGCAGATGACTGCCCAGGTCGGCCAGGGCGCCGCCGGCATGTCCCACTTCGCAGCGCCATGACCACGGCGATGCCGGGTCGGCCATGAAGTCTTCACTGAACTCGCCCTGGAAACTGATGATCTGCCCCAGTTCGCCCGCTTCAATCATCTGCCGCGCCAGGACGATCATCGGGTTGTGCTGGTAGTTGTAGCCAACCCGTGTCACCACCCCGGCCGCGCGGGCGGCATGGCGCATGGCGTCGGCCTGTTCCAGGCTCACGGCCAGGGGCTTTTCGCAATACACCGCCTTGCCCGCCGCCAGTGCAGCCATGGCCATGGGGTAGTGCAGGTGGTTGGGGGTGGTGATGGCCACCAGATCCACCTGCGGGTCATCGATCAACTGTTGCCAGTCGCCATGGGCCTGGGCAAACCCCCAGGCGCTGGCGCAGTGCTGGGCGCGTTCGGTGTCGGCATCGGCCAGGGCCGCCAGTTGCACATTGACCGGTAATTCAAACACCGTACGGGCGTTATTGAACGCCAGCGCGTGGGCACGGCCCATGAAGCCTGTACCGATCAGGCCGATTCCAAGTGCTCGCATAGCGATGGTCCTTTTGATTGTTATTTTCAGGAAGGCAATTAATAGAATAAAAATTCTTAATCATCAATGCGTGGAATATAAATATTATCTCCTTGTAGGAGCGAGCTTGCTCGCGAAGGTCGCCAACGATGACGCGGGGCTCCAGGCCCCCCGAGGTGCTCTGAGGGTTTTCGCGAGCAAGCTCGCTCCTACAGAGCAATGTACGAAACTATCATTTCGGCGAATGCGGCTATATTCAGCCAGCAGGCAAAAGGCCTTCAGTTAACAAAAGATAACGTAGCGCCGATTGTCAGACGATTCGAAAGCCCGATAGGATGGCCCCTGCTTCCTCAAGGGGCTCTAGATTGCAGGTTTGCGCACTGCGAACACCCTGGAAGGTGTTACGACCTAACAATAATAAATGGGAGAAAGGTCTATGAGTGAGCCTGTCATGGGTGTGGGTTTTTGCCGCCCGCTCGCATCGCGCAAGGTCGCGGTGCTGGCTACAGCGCTCTCGCTGCTGGGGGTTGTCGCGTTGTCGACGGCTGCCCAGGCTGCAACCGACGTCGCAGAGCCTGCGACATTTGCCATTGAATCGCCAAGGGCCGAAAAAGGCCTGATGATCGACGTCGTGCATGCCGGCAAGCGCCTGGTGGCGGTCGGTGATCGCGGGCATATCCTCTATTCCGATGATCAGGGCGCCACCTGGGTGCAGGCCAAGGTGCCGACCCGCCAGTTGCTCACGGCGGTGTTCTTCATCGACGACCAGCATGGCTGGGCGGTGGGGCATGACGCGAAGATCCTCGCCAGCACCGATGCCGGGGCCACCTGGACTGAGCAGTTCAAAGACCTCAGCCGTGAAGCCCCGTTGCTGGACGTACTGTTCAACGACGCCAACCATGGTTTTGCCGTGGGCGCCTACGGTGCGTTGATCGAGACCACCGATGCGGGCAAGACCTGGACCGATGTCAGCGACCGCCTGGACAACGAAGACCAGTACCACCTCAACGCCATCGCCCAGGTCAAGGACGCCGGCCTGTTTATCGTCGGCGAGCAGGGCAGCATGTTCCGCTCCAGCGATGAAGGGCAGACCTGGGAAAAACTCGAAGGTCCCTACGAGGGCTCGCTGTTCGGCGTGATTGGCACCGCGCAGCCCAAGACCCTGCTGGCCTACGGCTTGCGCGGCAACCTGTTCCGCTCCACCGATTTTGGCGACACCTGGGAGCCGGTAGAGCTCAAGGCCGACCGTGGCGCCCTGGAGTTTGGCCTGTCGGGCGCGACGCTGCTCGACGACGGCAGCCTGGTGGTGGTCGGCAACGGCGGCAGCGTGGTGGTCAGCCACGACGATGGCCTGACGTTCAGCGTATTCAATCGCCCGGACCGCATTTCACTCTCGGCAGTCACGGCAGCGGGCAATGGCGACTTGATTCTGGTGGGGCAGGGTGGCGTGCGCGTCGCCCTGCCAACCGGCGCCGAACGCAAAAAACAATAAGAAGGCGGGGATAGAATGAGCAGTCATCACAACGATAAAGCGACCTTTCTTGAGCGCCTGATCTTCAACAACCGCCCGGCAGTGATCGTGATCTGCCTGTTGGTGAGCGTTTTCCTGTTCTGGCAGGCGACGTTGATTCGCCCGTCCACCAGCTTTGAAAAAATGATCCCGTTGCAGCACCCCTTCATCGAAAAGATGATGGAGCACCGCAACGATCTGGCAAACCTGGGCAACACCGTGCGTATCTCGGTGGAGGCCAAGGACGGTGACATCTTCAGCAAGGAGTACATGGAGACCCTGCGCCAGATCAACGACGAGGTGTTCTACATCTCCGGCGTCGACCGCTCTGGCCTCAAGTCCCTGTGGAGCCCCAGCGTACGCTGGACCGAAGTGACCGAAGAAGGCTTTGCCGGCGGTGAAGTGATCCCGCAGAGCTACAACGGCTCGCCGGAAAGCCTCGACCAGTTGCGCAACAACGTGCTCAAGTCCGGCCAGGTCGGGCGCCTGGTGGCCAACGATTTCAAGTCGAGCATCGTCGATATCCCGCTGCTGGAGTCCTACCCGGACCCGCAGGACCAGGGCAAGTTGCTGGCCCTGGACTACCAGAAGTTCTCCCATGAACTGGAAGACAAGATCCGCACCAAGTTCCAGGAGCAGAACCCCAACGTCCAGATCCATATCGTTGGTTTTGCCAAGAAAGTCGGCGACCTGATCGACGGCCTGATCATGGTGGTGCTGTTCTTCGGCATCGCGTTCGTGATCACCCTGGTGCTGCTGCTGTGGTTCACCAACTGCGTGCGCAGCACCATTGCGGTGTTGATCACGACGCTGGTGGCCGTGGTCTGGCAGCTCGGCTTGATGCACTTCTTCGGCTTCGGCCTGGATCCGTATTCAATGCTGGTGCCGTTCCTGATCTTCGCCATCGGCATTTCCCATGGTGTGCAGAAGATCAACGGCATCGCCTTGCAATCGAGTGAGGCCGACAACGCCCTGACGGCGGCCCGCCGCACGTTCCGGCAGTTGTTCCTGCCGGGGATGATCGCGATTCTCGCGGATGCGGTGGGCTTCATTACCCTGCTGATCATCGACATCGGCGTGATCCGTGAGCTGGCCATCGGGGCCTCTATCGGCGTGGCGGTGATCGTGTTCACCAACCTGATCCTGCTGCCGGTAGCAATTTCCTATGTCGGCATCAGCAAACGTGCCATCGCCAAGAGCAAGAAAGACGCAAACCGCGACCATCCGTTCTGGCGTCTGTTGTCGAACTTCGCCAGCCCGAAAGTCGCACCCATCTCCATTGCCCTGGCCTTGGTCGCCTTTGGTGGCGGCCTGTGGTACAGCCAGAACCTGAAGATCGGCGACCTCGACCAGGGTGCCCCGGAACTGCGTCCGGACTCGCGCTACAACAAAGACAACAACTTCATCATCAGCAACTACTCCACCAGCTCCGATGTCCTGGTGGTGATGGTCAAGACCAAGTCCGAAGGCTGCTCGCGCTATGAAGCCATGGCGCCCATCGACCAGTTGATGTGGAAGATGCAGAACACCGAGGGCGTGCAGTCGGCGATCTCCCTGGTGACCGTGTCCAAGCAGATGATCAAGGGCATGAACGAGGGCAACCTGAAATGGGAAACCCTGTCGCGTAACCCGGATGTGCTGAACAACTCCATCGCCCGTGCCGATGGCTTGTACAACAACAATTGCTCCCTGGCGCCGGTGCTGGTGTTCCTCAACGACCACAAGGCCGAGACCCTCGACCGTGCGGTGAAGGCGGTGCAGGATTTTGCCACGGAAAACAACAAGGACGGCCTGGAGTTTATCCTGGCCGCCGGCAACGCCGGGATCGAAGCGGCCACCAACGAGGTGATCAAGGAAGCCGAGCTGACCATCCTGATCCTGGTCTACCTGTGCGTGGCGACCATGTGCATGATCACCTTCCGCTCCTGGGCGGCGACCCTGTGCATTGTGCTGCCGCTGGTGCTGACCTCGGTGCTGGGTAACGCGCTGATGGCGTTCATGGGCATTGGCGTCAAGGTCGCGACCTTGCCGGTGGTGGCGCTGGGCGTGGGGATTGGCGTGGACTACGGCATCTACATCTACAGTCGCCTGGAAAGCTTCCTGCGTGCTGGTTTGCCGTTGCAGGAAGCCTATTACCAGACGCTCAAGTCCACCGGTAAAGCCGTGCTCTTTACCGGCCTGTGCCTGGCAATCGGCGTGTGCACCTGGATCTTCTCGGCCATCAAGTTCCAGGCCGATATGGGCCTGATGCTGACCTTCATGCTGTTGTGGAACATGTTCGGTGCGCTGTGGCTGCTACCGGCACTGGCGCGGTTCCTGATCAAACCCGAGAAACTGGCGGGGCAGAAGGGCAATTCGCTGTTTGCCCACTGACTGCCAGCCCGACAAACCCAGGGGAGGCGCGAGCAACTTCGTTCCTCCCTGTTTCAGGGCGCCAAGGGCAGGAACCAGCGCTCGGCCAGTTTCTTGCCGATCAAACCGCGATGTACATTGACGATGGCTTGAGGCGATTGAGCGGCGGCGAGCAAGGTGTAGTAACCGACACGGCGTTGCTCACGGGTTTTCAGGTGGGCGACGGTGTACTGGTGTTTGGGGGTGCTGGCCTGCGGGTAGTGAAAGTGGGCGTACCATAACGGATAGCCCTTCTCGTCATTGATCGCGTACTCCTGGACAAAGTCCTTACGCGTGCCGCTCAACTGAATACGTTCGCCTAGCCGCGCCATATTGACGCGCTTCTGACTGATCAGGTACTCGATATTGCCATGGGTCGGTGGCAGTTGCAGGCACAACTGGACGCGCAGTGTGCGGCCTTTCTCACTCAGTTGCGCGGCACCGCGGCGCATGTCGTCGACCAGTTTCTGATCCGCCTCCACTCGGGTATTGGCAGGTGTGGCCTCAATGGCCCGATCCAACTCAGTGGCCAGTTTGTCGTAGCGAGTGGACTCGAAATCAAGGATTTCCTGCACTTCTTCAGGGTGGCGGCAGACCTTCTTGTAGTCCTCACCGCGCAGCAGGTTCTGTTCGAGCTTGGCCAGCAGTTTGCGCGCTTCACCCTTGAGCAGGCTTACGGCACGGGGTGCAGGTCCGGGCTCAGGTGGGCGCACGGTGATGAATTCGTTCCACTCGTCTCCCCGTTGCGCATAGGTGCCCAACACCTGGTTGGTGTCTTCGGAGCGCACCTCCACCACATCAATCGGCAGGCTGGTGCTGGCCGGCTTGAACTCACCGATCAAGGTGCCTTTGCGTTCGGTCTTGATCACCCGTCTTTGCGGCCTGTCCGGGGCGACCGGGCTGCGCTTGGGCGGCCGTACGGGTGCTTCTTCAAGGGGTTTTATCTCGCTGGCCAGTTGTACAGTGACGTCCTGGTACAACCCTTCGATCAGTGCCATCAACTTGCCAAAGTATTCGGATTTTACCTCGCTCACGCTGACAATCCCCAGACCTTGCAACCCGTCGAGTGCGCGCCCGTAATGCTCGACCAGGCTCTCCAGTACGCTCAGGCGCTCATCGGCCGTCAATTCCAGGGCATTGAATTCGGCGTGGGTACGTACGTGTTCGTGCAAAGGGTCGAGCAGGCTGTTGAAGTCTTCCTGGATTTTGAGGGTTTGTTGCATCAACTCTTCGAAGGTTTGCAGTTTGATGACGTGAATCTGTAGCTCTTTTACCGCCAGGGCAGTGATTTCATTGGGTCGATCACGGGTCAAGTCCAGGTACTTTTGGCGGCCGGAAGAGCCCCGACCATACAACTCATTGAGATGACGGTCCTTGAGTTCGAGCCAGCCAATCGAACGGTCATTGATCGTCATTATTTGATTGAGAAATTGCCTGTAGCCTGCTGGATTGCTCAGCATGCTCCGGGAAAAGTTCGGATTTCTTGGCGTGAACTGTGGCTGCGACCGATACAGGGCTTGACGGTCGCCTTCGGCGATCACCAAAAGCGAGCGAGCATTGACGATGCTGTTGACCAGCAAGGAAACCACCATGGACTGGATCATGGGAATACCCAGTTCTTCGCGTTCCTTGAGCGAATCGAATAGGGGTAAAAAACTCTCGGTTTCTTCGCGCAAGACCCTCTCTGTGTCTTGGCGGATCTTGGCACGTTGGCTGTCATTTAGCGTGAGGTCCAGCTCACTGTTGTTCATCTCGGCCACCTTGGCTCTAGTGACTATCATCGTGCGGGCGTACTGCAAAGAGAACTGCTGGTACTGTGCGTTCAATTGCTTGATTCGTTGTGCCTTGCGCTGGCGTTCGGCTGCGATTCGTTTGGGTGGCATGCCGCCGCGCAGGCGCAAGCGGGTGTCCACCGTCCATACGCCTTCGGCATCGCTGCGCAGATAAGGACCGCTGCGGTTTGGACCCTGCGGCGCAATGACCCTGATGTCGCCCTCCGGCTCCAGGGTCACTTGCAACCACTGACTGTCCACCAGGGCGTACCAATTGTTGTCGACCCAATAGAGCCCTCTGCGAGGTCCGTTCAGTATCGGTTGGGGCAAAGGTGTTGGGCGGATTGCCTGATAGTGGCTCAATCGTGTGCGCTGGGCAGCGGTCAGGCGATGACGGGCTTGGGAGAAACTGAAGTCCAGCACGGTGTTGTTTGCATCCGGCATTACGCCCGGCAGGGTGACGGCCCCCTCGCGGATCGTCGGTGGCCGGGGCACTGGCCACTGCTCGGTGATGCGCGATGCAAGACTGCTGGGTAATGCACGTTCCTTGAGCCCCTGGGGCAGAGGCGGGTGTGGGGCGGTCACGCGCGGAACGGCCTCCAACAGCAACATCCCCAGGTTCAGCAGTAGGTCGACCGCCGCCAGCTCGCGGGTCTTGGGGTCGTCGGCGATCAGTCCTGGAATGTCTTGCCCCAGGCTGGTCATCAGGCCAAACAGCCAGCCGGTGAGCATGGCGGGGCCACGCAACAGCGGCAGTAACAGGTTGCCAAACAACAGGCTGCTGCCTTCGAGCAACACTTGCCAGCGGCTCTCGCTGTTGGACACCGAGTCGCGATTCGCTTGCTCGACCAACGCCCGGGCATGATCGCTGAACAGATACGCCATCAGGCGTCCGGTCACCAGGCATTGCTGCAGTTCGTCGTTGATGCCATCGGCGGCCAGGCTCGCCGGTGCGGGTATGCTCAGGGGCGCAAACTCATCACCCTGGCCGAAGCGTACGTAATGCGGCTCCTGGAAACCGCCATGGGCGTAGATCGGTCGGGCAGTGTCGCTCAGCCAGGTCAGCACACTGTCTTGCAAGTCTCCGGCCTGGACGATGGCATCAAACAGCGCCTGGCGGCTGGTAAATTCCTGGAGTGCCGGCGCATACAACGGTCGGTACAACAGGTGGGGGCCGACATCGGCGTTCTGGCTCTCGATAAGGTACATGCCGCTGACCTTGTCGGGTTCGGCGCCGGGTGCCCGTAGCAGTGCCAGGTGACGGATCACCACCTGATGGTTGTCGACCCGTTGATCGCTGGCATCATGGGCCATCAGTGCTGCTACCCGTCGCGCACCCAGGGGACTCAGGCCCGATTGTTGCTGAAGGGATAACTCCAGGGCCAGCAGTGGCAATTGCAGCGTTTGCTGGTCGGCAAACAACGCCTCACGCTGACGCGCCTCGGGGCTTTCTCCCAGTAGGTGTTCCTCCAACAGGCGTGGGTAGTGCTGGCCGATGTCCACTCGCTCGATCAAGCCGTTGGAACCCATCAGGTAGTCGGCAGTCAGCCAGGACGGCAACGTTAAACCATGACGATTGGCAAGGGTCACGGTCCCGCTGGGGCGGCTGGCCAGGTTGTTGATCGCCAGGTCCGTCAGGCTCATGCGTTCATGGCGGATGATTCCTACTGTGCCCGGATAACCAGCGGCGACGGTGAAGGTCAGTTGCAGGTCATTAGGATGCAGGGCGGCTACAGATGGCGGCGTGGCGATCTGGTTTCCGAAGGTCACGGCATCGTGTTGCAGGGTTTGCAGCAAGGATTTGACGGTGAAGGTGCGGATATCGTCGATATCACTGAGGAAGTGGCGCCCGCTGCCACGCTGCTTGGCGCTGGCCAGTGCCATGGCGTAGCGCCGGTAAGTGGCCTGGTCGTCGGCACTGGCCTGTTGCAGCCAGGTTGGCAGATGCTGGCGCAAGGTGTCCAGGGACTGGATCGGGGCTGCCGGCAAGTCGAGGAAAAATCGCCCAGGGTCGGTGAGATCGGCATACAGCGCCTGCCAGGTGCTGAAGGGTTGGGCGGTGGGCAGGCGCAGATGACCGAGCTCTTCCAGTTGGCGATTGAGGATCATTGCGCCTTGGTGCTCAAAGATATCGCCGTCAGGTTCGTAGCGTTGGACCAGGATGTCATCGGCCACATACTGTTCACCCAGGCGCTGCCCGAAGGCCTGGATCAGCGCATCCGTGGACGCAAATACTTCAACGCTCCCACCAGGGCTGCACAGCAACACGGTCGGCTTGCCGTTGACTGCCCGAAGTAGCACCAGTTCCGGGCCCAGCAGGCTGGCACTCTGTGCGCCGCTCTTGAGGGTGGCTTCCAGGCCATAGGCGTATACCGCGCCCTGGCCATGCCGGGCGATCCGCGCCTCGCGCTCGGGTAGGGTAACCAGTTGGTCGATCGTCTCCCGGGTCTGCTCATCCAGGCCTGCCTGGCGCAGGGCGCCGACGCGCAAGGTGTCTGTCAGCACGTGCGCGAGCCATCGCCAATGACCGGCGTCCCAATACTCAGCCAGGGCATTTTGCAGGGCGATGGGCAGGATCTGGGGCAGTTCGCCGACCAAGGCTGCGATGACCTGCATGTCGAGTTTTTCGCGGGTCAAGCCAGGCAGTTTCAGGCGTTTGGGTGGTTCATCGGAAAGGTACCAGGGCAGGCTGTCCACTTCGCGAAAGTCCAATGGTACGCCACTGGCCAGTGCATCGTGGACCACCGGCATGAACGGCTGCAGCAGCCAGCCTCGGCGTTGCGGCCTGGCCAGCTGTGTGCGGGACAGGTCCAGCGTCAGGGTGGGGTATTTATCGCTGATAGCCGTGGCGAGTTGCTGGCGGATCACGGTTTCCAGCGCAGGGCGATCAGCGAAATGTGCGCTCACGGCATGAGCGATAGAAGAAGGGCTGAGGGTTTGCATAAACTTCCTTTTATTGGCTGGCGATGCCATTCATGTCCGGGCCCTAGGCGGGTAGCAGGCTCAGGAATAGGCGTTGGTCCAACGGCGCGGTGATCGGGTTGTACAGGCCACGCACGATGGCCTGGTTGTCTGCCCCGGCCTGGGCGATCAGGTCCCGCTGGGTGACAAAGCGCTGTTCGGGACGCTTGAGATGCGCCGCGCTGTATGCAGTAGGTGGGCTGTCGGCCCGGCTGTAGTGAAAGTGGGCGTACCACAGTACTGTGAGGCTGTTTTTCTCACGCACAGCGAATTCCGACACGAAGTCCTTGGCCGCCGTACGTTGCGGGCCGTGGACCAGGCCGATATCGATTGCGGCGTGGGTACGCAGGAACTCGATGTTTTCCTGGCGCGGGCGCTGGGCCTTGTAACCCTCGATGCATTGCTGCGTTCCTTGTGTGCGCAGGCCAGCGGCACGCAGGCGCAGGCGCTCCACGGTCTGGGGTATGTCCGGCTTGTCTGCATGGTGGTTGGCCAACTCGGTCGCGACCGTTTCGAGGCGGTCGGCCTGGTGCGCGAGCATGTCGCGCCAGTCTTGCGGGTTGAGTTCGTCGCGGCGTGTAGGGTCACTGAGTTTCTTTTTCTGGAACTCAATAGAGCGCTCGATTCCGGGGATCTCCCCCAGCAGCCGTTGCGCCTGGGTACGCAAACTGGCCAGGGGTGGCGCCTGGTGCGGCTCCACAGGTGTGACGGGCCTGGCTTCGACAATCTCTACCCATCCCTCATTGGGGTGCTCCATGAAGCGCCCACTGACCTGCTGGGTAATGGGATTGCGGGTCACGATGGTGGGGAAGGGTAGGTCGCTTTGCTCAGGTTCCAGCTCGCCAACCAAGGCACCCTTGTCCCGTGCGTTGAACACGCGTTTGGTTCGAGACAGTGTCCGCACAGGTTTGAAGAGTATCGGTTGCGGCGGCAGGAACTCATCTTCGCGCAACAGCGCCGCCAGATCAGCCTCCGCGCTGTTACGCACGGTTTGCAGGCGATCAATCAACAGTGGCATATAGCGTGGATCAGCCAGGGGCGACTCAAACTCCATCAGGCTTTGATAAATCTGCAGCCGTCGGTTGTAGTGCTTGATCAAGTTGCTCAGCACTTCCTTGCGCTCGGCAGGGCTGAAGCCTTCGGTGGTCAGCAATTCCAGATGCGAGTCCTCCAGGGAGGACAGCGAGGTTTGCAGATGCTCATGACGCGCCAGGAAGTAGTGCTCCTCGGGGGTGGTGGCCGGGATCGTCTGGTCAATGCTCAACTCGGTCAGCACGTCCAGGGATTCGAGGATGGCATTGAGGCGGTTGTAGAACCGGCGCTTGGGATTGCCGTTGAGATATTTGAGGCGTTGTGCGGGGCCGGTTTTCAAACGTGCGGCCATATCCTCCAGGGTGTTATCGATGGCGATCATCGCCTGCGCATGCTGTTCGGAAACCGCAAAGTTGGTTTCCAGCAGGTCTTTGACATATTGCACTGCCTCTGCATCATGCGCCGCGCCTTGTAGTTCAAGTAGCGACTCGCCCTGCTCGGAAACGAACGTTGCCAGGTAGAGGGATGACAACTGGCTGACCCGGATCTCATCGGTGGCCAGTATCGACTGGTATTGCTCGACGCAATGACCTTCATAGTCGAAGCGGCTGTCGGCTTCTTTCATTTGGCCATAAACCTTGAGTAACTCGCGCCGCTGTTGCAGTAACGGTGCGGCGGCTTGGTCGAAGCGCTCTTGAAATATCTGGAATGCTGCTCTGGCCCTGGAACGCAGGGCGACGTTGTTGCGGTGGTCGGCTATCAGTGCCGGATCCCCAGGCGCACTGCGCAAGCGCTGGCGTGCCGCCCCCAGGTCGTTATGGGCCTTCTCGAACTTTAAGCGGGCGGCATCCAGCACTTGGTCAATGGGCTCCAAGAGTTTGATCAAGGCGCTGATCTGCTCGCCGATGCGATTAATCTCCTCAGACACTTGGGCGCGCTGTTGATCGATTTGCACCAGTTTGGCCTTGAGACGGTTCTTCGGCCCGCCTCCGCGCAGTTTCAGCCCCAAGTCCAGGATCCATCGCCCTTGGGGATCGCGCGTGAGTTCAAAGCCTGGATGGTCGGGTTTTTGCGGATGAATCAGGAACACTTCGCCCAGGTCCGGCGCGATATTGACCCTGAACAGCAGGCCTGCCACCGAGGCATGCCACTGCTGCTTGATACGGTACAGTCCCTTGAAAGCACCGATGTCCACCGGCATGGGTGCCGGTACCGGCCAGGGCACATGCAGCTCTCGCAGGGCATCCAGCAGGCGACGGCGACTGCTGTCCCGGGCGTTGGAGTGGACAAAATCCACCAGGGTCCGGTCGCCGGCCGGCGGCTCGGCGGGCAGGCCCACCGGGCCTTGCCCGATCAATACTGTCGGGTGGGTCATGCCTGGTGGGCGGCGCAACGCGTCGAGGGTCAGTGGCAAGGCCGGCTCGATGGGGTGCGCCGCCGGTTCAAGGGGAGGGCTGGGGCGGGAGGCCACGTGCAGCAAAATCAAACCGATGTTGAGCAGCACATCGACCCAGGCCAACTCCCGTGCGACGGCATCATTGCCTTGCAGGGCGGCCAGATCGTGTTGCAAGCCCACCGCCAGTTGCGCCATCCAGCCGGCAACCATCGCTGGCCCACGCAGTAGCGGTAGCAGCAGGGTATTGAACAGCAGCCAGCCACCCTCCAGCAGTATCGCCCAGCGGCTTTCGGCATTGGACACCGAGTTTTGGTCCGCCAGGTCCACCAACGCCCGGGCATTGCTGCCATACAGGTATTGGGTCAGGTTGCCGGTGGCCAGTGATTGCGCCAGGGAGCCGGAAACCTCACCGCCATTGGCATCCTGCGCCAGTTGTGCCGGTGGCGGCGCGGGCCATTGCACCGTGTCGTCGCCTTGGCCGAAGCGCAGGATATGCGGGCTGTGAAAACCACCATAGCTGTAGATCGGCCGGGCCTTGTCCGACATCCAGGCCAGCACGCTGTCTTGTAACGCACCGGGCTGCGTGATGGCGTCGAGCAGGGCCGCGCGGCTGCTCAATTGCAGCAGCGCGTCCTGGTACAACGGGCGATAGAGAATAGACGGCCCGGAGCCGGTATCACGTGGTTCGATGATAAACATGTTGCTGACGATATCCGGTGCAGCGCCGGGCTTGCGGGCGAAGGCCAGCGGGCGGATCACGATGTCCTGGGCATCCACCACCCGGCCCGTTGAGCTGCTGTGCAGCACGGCCTTGACGTAGCGATAACCGAGGAAGGTGAACCCCTGTTGCTCGCGAATCGCCAGCTCCAGGGCCTGTCGGGGCAGTTGCACCGCCAGCGCCTGGCCGAACAGGACCTCACGCTGACGTGTTTGCGGGCTGTCTCCCAGCAACAGTTCGCGCATTTTTTGCGGATAATGCTGGCCAATATCTACCTGGCGGATCAGCCCGGGCGTGTGATGGAACAGGCCCTTTTCACCCAGCACATAGTCCTCGGTCAGCCAGTCCGGGATGGTTGCCCCCGATGTGTCGCGCAGGGTCATGCGGCCCTGTGGTGCCGTGGCGAGGTGATTGATGGCCAGCTCGGTCAGGCTCATGGTCACTGGTGCGAGATAGCCGCTGTGCAGGTCACCCACCGGGACGTGGAACGTCAGCACCAGGTTGCCTGGCTCCACGCTGGACTCGGGGTGGTCGCGGCGCATCTGCTCGCGCAATGTACGGGTGGTGAAAGCCGGCAGGTCCTCGACGCCGTCCAGAAAGGAGGCACCACCGGTCTGCCGCTGCAGGCGCGCCTGCTCTACGAGCCCTTGGCGATAGGCAAACCGTTGCTCGGCGCTGGCTGTCTGGAGCCAGGAGGGCAGTGCGGCCTGTATGGACTGTTGGTGAACAGGGGCCGGCGCGGGGGCGGCGATAAAGGCGGGCGACGGGTCGGTTGCATCGGCGAATTGCTGCGCGAGGGCACGTACCCCCCCGGCAGCCGGCAAGCGTATGGCTTCGAGGTCGTCCAGTTGCTGGTTGAGCAGTAAGGCCGCCTGCGTATCAAAGAGATTGCTATCGGGCTCGTAGCGGTTGACCAGCAGTTTTTCGACCTGCAGTTGGTTGGTCAGGCGTTGACCCCAGGCCTGAGTGAAGGCTTCCATTGAGGCAAACCCCTCAACACCACCCGCAGTCTGGCACAGCAGGACCTGGCTGCCTTGCACCAACAGCAGGTCGGTGCTCATCCAGCGAGCGTCACGGCCTTGGCTAATGATGCAGACTTCCAGGCAATAGGCATGAATGAAACCCGCCGGCCCGGTCTGGCGCTCCCGGCGATCAGGTTCACGGGTTATGCCATACAGCATGTCCCGGGCGGTGCCGGCCGGCAGCAGGCTCGCGGTGCTTTTCAGGTTGTCTGCCAGCACGTCACCGAGCCATTGCCAGCGGCTGGAATGTGTATCTGTATTGAGGTTCCAGTAGGTCGTCAGGGCCTGTTGAAAAGCAATCGGCAGGGTAAAGGCCAGGTCCGCGATCAGCCGCTCAATGATCGCCATGTTCGGTTCACGGGGGCCATTTGCCTCATAGGTCAGGCGCAAGGGAGGATGCTGGGAGAGGAAGCAGCGGCGTTCGTCGACGGTCTGGGTCAGGCTCAAGTCTGTGCCATTGCCCAGATGGTCAAGGACCACATCGGTCAACCGTTGGAGATCCCAGCCGCGCCGTTGGTTGGGGGTGGCGAGCTTGACAGTGGATAGGTCCAGGACCAGCGACGGGAACTGTTCCAGCAGGCGTTCCTGCAGGTGTTGTTCGACCACCAGGCGCAAGGTCGGGCGATCGCTGAACTGGCGAGAGACAGCCAGGGCCAGGGCGTTGCTGCGGTGAGTTGGCGGCGGGGCGGATAAAGGGGCCGGCATAAGAGATTCCGTTCTGCGGGATGGGTTCGCCCGCAGAATGGCAAGCTGCTTCTGTGTTGGTGTGGTAGCCGGTTATCGCGACACGACGGCGGTGCCGGATTGGCCTATCATCAGTGTTTTTTCCACTGATGAATGATCCTGATGACTGCTGCCACCCTGACTCTTGAACTTGCAACCAGCGATATGCTCGTAATCGATGGCCTGCATGCCTTTGACTTCAACTTAACGGATCAACAGTTGCTGATTAAAAGCATGGACGGTCGGGCCGAGAAGCGCTGGACGTTCAGCATTGCGCAAGTGCAGGCGGCGATCTTTGATGAAAGCTTGCAGAGCTGGACCCTCAGCGGTGATACGGGCGAACACCGCCTGGTATGCCTGAGCGCTGTCACCGGCAACAACGACGACGAGGAAGACGAGCATGCGGATGCGTAAATTCTGGCCCCTGCTGATGGCTGGCAGTGTCGGCGCCATGTCGGTCCAGGCCGCACCGGTCGATACCGTTGAACTGTTGGTGGGCAGCTATACCGCCGGCACCAGTGAAGGCATCTACCGCCTGCAGTTCGACAGCCGCACCGGCCAGTTCAGCGGCGCGCCGGTACTGGCGGCCAAGACGCAAAACCCGTCCTGGCTGACCCTGTCCAAGGACCGCAAGCGCCTGTTTGTGGTCAATGAAAACGGCCCCGGCCAGCAAGACCCGGTAGGGCGTGTCAGCAGCTACAGCATTGACCCGGCCACCCATCAACTGACCCTGATCAACCAGGTGCAGAGCCTGGGTAACGAGCCGACCCACGCCAGCCTGGCCGCCGATGGGCGTTACCTGTTTGTCGCCAACTATTCGGTGCTGGAAGATCCGGGCGGCAGCCTGGCGATCCTGCCGGTGGACGGCGAGGGCAAACTGTCGCCGCCGGTGCAACTGAGCGCGCACCCGGCCAGCCGGGTCAACCCCGAGCGCCAGGCATCCAACCATGTGCATTCGGTGGTGTCGTCGCCCGATGGCAAGTATGTGTTCGTGCAGGACCTGGGGGCGGACAGGCTTTTTGCCTACCGCTACGACCCCAAGGCCAACCCCGAACGGCCGCTGACGCCGGCCGATCCGGCCTTCGTGCAGTTGCCGCCAGGCAGTGGCCCGCGGCACCTGCTGTTCAGCACGGACGGCAAGCATGCCTGGCTGACCACTGAGATGAGCGCGCAGGTCGCGGTATACGACTACCTGGACGGCAAGCTGACCCAGCGTCAATTGGTAGATTTTGCCGCCGGCCAGCCAGTGTCAGACAAGGCCGGTGCGGCGCTGCATGCGTCCAGCGACGGCAAGTTCCTCTACGTCAGCAACCGGGGTACCGCCAATCAGATCGTGGTGTTTGCCATCGATCCGGCCAGCGCGCAGCTCAAAGAGATCCAGCGGCGCTCCGTGGAAGGCGATCATCCCCGTGAGTTCAGCCTTGACCCGAGCGGCAAGTTCCTGCTGATTGCCAACCAAAAGAGCAACCAGATTGTGGTGATCGAGCGCGATACCACGACCGGTCAATTGGGCAAGACGGTACAAAAACTGCCGATTGATGCCCCCAGCGACCTCAAGTTTGTGCTGCGTCAATAAGCCACAGGCCCCGCCGTGCGGGGCCTGACTCGTTGTATTAATCCCAGTGATAACGGCTACTGTTTCAAAGCATTTCAGCCAGCCGGTACCCAGGCGTAAGTTTGCTCCAAGGCCTTCACAAGCCATCCAGCCAACTGAACACAAGGGTTACCGCCATGAACTTCAATCTCTTCTCGATCATCGCTGCCTCCGCTGTTTCCGCCACCGTTGCCCTGCCTGCCAGCGCCAGCGTGGAGATCAGCAGCAAAAATTCCAGCACCAGTGCCTACACCCAGAAATACCTGCAACAGAGCGCCAATTTCTATGCAGCCCTGGACCACAAGACCCAAGCCTGAAGTCCTTTAGGTGTCGGTTTGCCGGCGATGGCGGTATGTCAGCCACAGTAATCCCAACTGACTGATAGCTATCACCGGCAAGCCGGCTCTTACAATGGGTTGTGTTTGGCCATGATCGCGGTAAACAGTGACGACGCCAAAAACCGCTCCAACCATTGCTGCAGACGCGGATAAGGCGTAGTTGCAAACCACTCCCGATCGACATGGGCAAACTGGCGCACAAACGGCATCAGCGCCACATCCGCCAGGCTCAAGTGATCGGCCAGCAGGTAATCGCGTTGGCCCAGCAACTCTTCCAGCCTGCGTAAAAACACCTCACCCTTGGCCCGATACTGTTCCATCGTCTGCTCCGGGTAGCGCTCGGCGTATTTGTAGCGATTCAAATGCATCTTGAAGGCCTGGTCATTCTCTTCAAGCAAACCCGCCATCAGCGCCTGCGCCGCCGGGTCGTCCTTGAGCCGCCAATCTTCGGGATCATTTTGCGCCAGCGCCCAGTGCATGATCGCCAGGCTCTCGTCGATCACCTGGCCAGCTACCGCCAGCACCGGCACCGTGCCCTTGGGCGACAGCGCCAGCATTTCGGCGGGCTTGGCCTTGAGGCTGACTTCGACAATGTTCACCGCCACGCCTGAGTAATGCAGGGCCATCCGCGCACGCATGGCGTAGGGGCAGCGGCGGAACGAATACAGCACGACTTCGCTCATTTCACCTCCAGGGTGCTCAGGCCATTGCCTTGGCGTTTGACCTGGATCTGTACCGGGATTCGCTCGTGCATTTCCTGCACATGGGAAATCACCGCCACCTTGCGGCCCTGGGCCTGCAAGCCGTCCAGGGCATCCATCGCCAATTGCAGGGATTCGGGGTCCAGGCTGCCGAAGCCTTCGTCGATAAACAACGACTCGATTTTCAGCGTGCTGGACGCCATCGACGCCAACCCCAGGGCCAACGCCAGCGACACCAGGAACGTTTCGCCGCCGGACAACGAATGCACCGAGCGCAGTTCATCGCCCATTTCCGTGTCCAGCACCAGCAGGCCGAGCATGCTGCCGCCGCGCTTGAGGCGGTAGCGGCGCACCAGTTGGCGCAGTTGCACGTTGGCGTGGTGTACCAGCAGGTCGAGGTTGTAGGCCTGGGCAAACTTACGGAACTTGTCGCCGGTGGCCGAACCGATCAACGCATCGAGCCGGGCCCAGCGTTGCCATTGTTCATAGGCCTGGGCGGTGGCGAGCGCCAGGCTCTGGTTGGCGTCCTGGCGCCGCTGGTCTTCGGCTTGGCGCGCGCGCAGTTCGGCGCAGTGTTTTTCGCCGCTGCTCAATTGCTGGTTGAGCTCGGCCAGGGCGCTGTCCAGCTGTTCGGCATCGAGGTTGCCGTTGTGCAGGGCCTGGTGGTCCTTGAGGCGTTGCTCGCGTTCTTGCAGCAGGACTTTGGCTTGTTCGATGGCTTTTTCGCTGTGCTGCACCTGCTGGCGCAGTTCGCTGATGCCGGCCTCGTCGAAGGCCAGCAGGTGCGCCAGGCCGGTGTCGTCGAGTTGCGGATGCTGGGCGCGCCATTCGCCGATACGGCTGTGCAGCGCCTGGAGTTCGGTGTCCAGGGCGTGCTGGCGCTCCTGTCGGGACTTGAGGTCGGCGGCCAGTTGGATCAGTTCGCTGCGGGTGTCCTGCAACTGTTGATTGGCCTGGGTCTCGCTGTGGCGCGCCTGTTCCACGGCCAGGTCGAGTTGTTGCTGCCAGTGCTCGGCGCTGGAGTGTTCGCCCACCAGGGCGCGGAGTTTTTCCTCGGCGGCTTGCTGCTGGGTGGTCAGGTCGGCCAGTTGCTGGTGCAGCACGGCCAACTGTTGCTGGCGATGCTGCTGGCGGTCCTGTTCTTTTTCGATGGCTTGCTGGCGCTGTTGCTGCTCGGCCAGTTCATCCTTCTGGTAGCCAAGCTGCTCCAGGCGCAGGCTGATCTGCTGGTCCAACAGCATGAATGTGGCGGCCGGCTCCGTACGCAAACCTTCGAGGGTCTCGGCCGGCAGCAGGTTGGCGAATGCGCTCAGTTCTTCGTCCAGGCGCTCGCGGTCGTTGGCCAGTTCCCGTTGCTGGTCGATCAACTGTTGGCGGGCCTGCTGGCTGGCGTCCTGGGCGGCTTGCAACTGCTGCTGCATGCGCCCGGCGTTTTGTTGCAGGTTGAGCAGGGCGCCCTGGCGTTGCTCGTCCTGGGTGATGCTTTGCGTCAGTTGGCTGAGTTGTTGGGTTAGCCAGCCACTGCGCTTGGCAGTGTCCTGGTTCAGCAACGAAGCACTGAGCGAATGGGCCTCAAGGTTGGACGCTGAACTTTTTTGACTTGCGATCAATTGTTCTTGCTGGCTCAGGAACTCCTTTATCTGCCCATTAACGCCACCCAGGTCACCGCGCAACTCGATGAGTTTTTGATTGAGCGCCTCGACGGCTTTCTGCGCATTCGCTTCCTCATTCTCGTCATGTCGTCCAAGGCTCTGCAACAGCGCTTCGGGTTGGTGATAGGGGTGCTCGTGGCTTCCACAAACAGGGCAAGGCTGATCGTCCTGAAGATGTGTCCTCAGTTCTTCAATGCTTTCGCTACGTGCAGCACGCTGTCGCTCCAGCAGTTGCTTGGTGACCGCCAGTGCCTGTTCGGCAGTGGTTAATTCTGTTTTTGTTTGAAGCCCTGACTGAATGAGGCTTTCCCGTTGTTGCTGAGCGTGCGTGAGCCTTTGCGCCAGGGCGGCTGCTTGTTGGTCCAATTGCTGCTGGCTGTCCCATAGCCGCATCAGGTCCTCGAAAGCCCGTTGCTGCTTGCGGTTGTCCTTGAGCAGGCTGTCGAGCAACTGGATCTGCTCGGCCACGGCGTGGGGTTCGGCGCCGGCCTCCTGATACAAGAGGTCCAGGGCCGTGCGCTGTTGGGTCCATTGCTCGCTGGTGCTGTTGGCGCGAGCCTCCAGTTGGGGCAGTTCGGCCTGGCCTTTGTTCAGGCGATTGCCGATCAGCATCAGCTGTTGCAGGCGGTCGCGGTAGGCGTTCCAGGCATCGCTCAAGGGCGCAAGGGCAGCACTGCGTTCAAGCTGTACCGCCAGTTGTTGCAGGCGGCTGGCAACCTGCTGTTGCTGGGTGTGCAAGACATCCAGGCTGGCCTGGCCCTCGGTGCAGGCGGTTTGCCCCAGTTGCTGTTGTTCGCGGCTTTGGGCCAGTTCGCGAGTCAGGCGGGCGAGGGTGCTTTGCTCTTCGAAGGCCTGGCGTAGCAGAGGCACGGACTCGGTCTGCTGTTGCAGGGCGGCGGCCAAGGCGCTGTGTACGCTGGCTTGCTGCTGTTGCAGTTGCTCCTGGCGCGCGTGCAGGGCGGTCTGCTGCTCAAGGTGCTGGCGGATCTGCGCGGCCAGGGGCTCCAACTGGCCGGTCAACTCACTGTGTCGTGCGAAATGATGACGCTGCGGTGCCAGTTGTTCCAGGCGGCTCAAGTCCAGGCGTTGCGGGCCCTGGTTGTGCCACGCCTGCTCGGCCTGTTGCAGTTGCTCAACCGCACTGTGCTGGCGCTCTTGCCACTCGCTCAGCTCCTTGAGCCAGGTGTGCTGCAGCTCCAATTGCTTGAGCTGGGCCTGCTGGGTCTTGAGCTGTTGCTGGGCCGTACTCAACTGTTGATCCAGCTCGGCGCGGTCTTCGGCCGGCAGAGGCGTGACGCCGGTGGCCTGGTCCAGCAGCAGTCTGTGGGTTTCCTTGGCCTCTCTGGCCTTGACGAACGCGCGCTGTCCCAGCTGGGTGTAGAGCGCGGTGTCGGTGAGCTTTTCCAGCAGTTCGCTGCGCTCGTTGTCGTTGGCCTTGAGAAAGGCGCTGAACTCACTTTGCGCCAACAACACGGCCCGGGTGAACTGCTCGAAATTCAGGCCCAGGGCCAGTTCCAGCTGAGTCTTGTATTCGGTTTTCTGGCTGGCCAGCAATTGCTCGCTGTCCAGGTCGATCAGGCTTTGCCGGCTGTTCTGCAGCTTGCCGCTGGCCTTGTCCCGGGCGCGGTTGGCTTCCCAGCGCGCACGGTAGCGGCGCCCGCTGACCCCGATAAAGTCCACCTCGGCATAACCACCCCCGGTGCCGCGTCGGATCAGGGTGCGCGGGTCGCCGATGGAAATATCGGTATCGGCATCGGGCATTTTCGCCTGGCCGGTGTCACCCAGGCGTGGCACGGCACCAAACAGCGCCAGGCACAGGGCATCGAGCAGTGTGCTTTTACCGGCACCGGTGGGCCCGGTTATCGCAAACAACCCGGCACTGGCCAGGGGCTCGGCAGTAAAGTCGATCTCAAACGGCCCGGCCAGGGAGGCGAGGTTTTTCAGGCGAATGGCGAGGATTTTCATGGCTGTTCATCCTCCTGTTGCACTTCCTGGAGCAGCACGGCGAAATCCTTCAGGGTCTGTTCGTCCACATCATTGCCGTAGCTGTCCTGCCAGGCCCGGCTGAACAGTTCCTGGGGGGTGAGTTGGTCGAGTTCGATCAGGCTGTTTTCGTCACTGGCATCGCTGGCGCGTTGACCGGCGTACTCAGCGGCGATGCGCACCAGGCGCACGGCCTTGCCCAGCAGGGCGGTTTCGATTTGCTGGCGCAGGTCCGGTTGCGGTTCGTCGAGGCGCACCCGCACTTCGAGCCAAGGGTGGCGCTGGGTTTCGGCGAGCAGGTCGATATCCGGCAGGTCTGCCAGGGCCTTGAGGATATCGGCCAGGGGCGCGGCTTCCAGGCGTTGCAGGTTGACTGCGCGCGGAATCAGGAGGGGTTCGACGCTGACCAGCATTTGGCCCTGGAATGTCACGTCGAGAATCTGGTGTTTGTAGCCGATTTCTGAAAACGACAGCGGAATCGGCGAGCCGCTGTAGCGAATCCGCTCTTCGCCATTCACCTTTTGCGGCTTGTGCAAATGGCCGAGGGCAACATAGCTGACACTCTTGTCGAACAGCTTGGCCGGCAGCGCCTCGGCATTGCCGATGATCAGGCTGCGCTCGGAGTCTTCCGACACCGAACCACCGGCCATATGCGCGTGACTGATGGCAATCAGCGCCTGGCCTTTTTTGCGTTTGGCGTTGGCAGCGGCAATGAGCCATTCATGGACCTGGCCGATACCGCGCAGGTAGTCGTCACCCAGGTGCGCACCGGTCACTTCTGCCGGGCGCAAGAAAGGCAGTGCAAGGCACCACGCGGCGATCTTGCCTTTGGCATCCGGCAGCGGGATCAGCAGGCGCTCGGCATCCAGTTGGCCATCATCCAGCCACAACACGCGACCCAATGCATGGGTACGCAAACGGCGCATCAACGGCGCAGGCAGTTCGATACGCGAGCCGGAGTCATGATTACCGGCGATCATCACAATGGTCAGTGTGGGATTTTGTTCATGGGCGTTGATGATGAAATCATACAGCCGCTCCTGGGCCTTGAGTGGCGGGTTGACCGTGTCGAAGATATCGCCGGCGATCAGCAGCACATTGGGGCAGTGTTGCTTGATCTGGCTCAGCAGCCAGTCGAGGAAACAGGCGTGTTCGAAGTCGCGTTCCTGGCCGTGGAGGTTTTGGCCCAGGTGCCAGTCGGAGGTGTGAAACAGACGCAAGGCGAACTCCGTGGGGAATTGATAAAGGAGGGGAGTTTACCCTGTAAATACCGACCTGCCGCCTGGGAATGGAACCAAGCGTGGCAAAGCACCACAGAATGCAGGTCCCCTTTGTAGGTGGATCCATAAGTTGCATACAAGGAGCGTTACGTATGAGTGTGAATTTCCCCGGCGGTAATCATCATATTTTCTCAAATATCATACCTGTGACGCCTGAAAACAGGCCCGCGGCAAAAAACGAAGCCAAAGCATCACCCGAGGAGTCCAAGCGTTGGCTTGAAGAGGTGACGTCGGAAAAAGGTGATCAGAAACTGGCGATGGGAGGGGGGTACAACGCACTCTCAATGGCCAAGTGGATGGAGTCACCTGATGACGTCAAGGACAATGCCGGCGGGTCGTGAAGGCAACCCTGATCGTAGAGGCGTGCGCGCGCCCTGTAGGAGCGGGCTTGCCCGCGAAAAACGCAAACCCGCCGCGCTCCTTCAGGCTTCCCGCGTTATCGGGGTCACTGCGGTTTGAGACAGCCCAGCGCGCGTTCGGCCAGGATTCCAGCCTGATCTATCAAGTGCTCTGTGGCACCTGACATATGACGTCGATCACCTGCCAGTCCCTGGGTGGTGCCAGCGGCGGTGGCGGCTGCGCAGCGCAGCAGGTCGCAGACCTGGGCAAGGGCGTCTTCGAAGCTGAGGTCTTGCTGCACGGTGAAGGACGGGGGCGAAGTGGGTTGCAGGTAGTGGCGCAGGGCGCGGTCGAAGATTTCGCGGTCGGGGGTAAAGCGGGGTGGGTCGGGGACGATTTTGTTCATGCAGAAGCTCCTACTAAGTGGGGGAGCCATCCTGTGCCGTTTCCACACGGCAGATTAGGTGGCAGCCATACGCGGGGTGGAAAACCGAGTAGTAGGACTCGGCCAGACCGAGGTCTGCCCGCGTACAGCCGCCATTGAGCGTTTACATACGATCATGACGCCTACTTATTCTCAGGTTTCCACACCCGATCGCTGATATGCAGCGACGGAGCGAAGGCTAGCCAGTGAGGTGAACAGGCGCAAGGCCGTGGGATTGTCTAGGAAACGTCCTGCAAATTAAAGGGATATGGATTGCTGGCCTTTAACAATCTATGACGAACCCTCCAAAGCCCGAGCGCGAAGCTGCATTTTCCTGTGGGAGCAGGCAAGCCAGCTCCTACAGGAGTACGCGTATGCCTCAGCGGATAGGGACAAAATGGACGGTTACTTGGGATACAGCGGCGGCAGGCTGGTGCTGTCGGCCACCGGCGCCTGTTCGCGTTCGGCCATGGGGATGGCCTTGACCGCCCGCCACAACTCCTCGCCCTGCCAGTACTGGCCGCTTTCGCTGTAGAGCGCGCCGTTTAACCCATCCAGCGCATCGGACAACGGCACAAACCGCGCCGCCATGTCCGCCAGGGTTTCCGGTTGCTGGCGGGCCCAGGCGTCCAGGGCCTGGCGCGTGGCCTGGGGGTCATTGGCCTGGCTCGCGCGCTTGAGGTCGTCGAGCAAGGTACGGGGGCTGGGCCCTGTCTGGGCGGCGCGCAGGATTGCCGGGCGTGAGCGGGCGCGCCACCACAGGCCGAAGCCGAGCAGGGTGGTGCAGGCGAGGAACAGGCTGGTGAGCTGCCAGATCCACAGACGGCCATCGTCCGGCGCAGTGATCACGGTGGGTGTGGCCGGGGTGTCGACCACCAGGCTCGGGTTGACCGCCACTTGCAGGGTGCGGGCCGGCAGGCTGGTGCGTTCCAGATGGTCCTCGTGGGTGTTCCACCACACCACTTCCACCGCGGGCAACTCCAGGGCTCCGGCGCGATTGGGCACCAGGGCTTCGCGGTCTTCGCGGCTGCCGATCACCCCACGTTCGCTGTTCTGGTTGCTCAGCACCGGCTGGTCGGGGTAGCGCCGCAGACCGGCGATTTCGGTGCTTGGCAACGCGGGCAACTGGGCGCTGGCCAGGCCTTCGGCCTTGAGGGTGAGGATGCGGGTCAGGGAGTCGCCGACCTGTACGTTTGTCGGTTCCGGGTTCCAGCTTTCGCCCAGGCTCAGGCTGCGGGCCGGCAGCCAGGGGGCATCTGCTGGATAGAGCGCAGGCTTGGGCTTGACCGTCAGGGGGATCTCGGTGGAATTGACATGCAACAGCTTGCCAGGCCTGGGCGCCTGGGGCGGGGTGCCTTGGGCCGGGCGCGGTTCGACCATGGTCGCGCTGAACATTTGCGCGGGGATCAGCAGTTGTCCGCTGTGCTGCGGGTAGATCCCGTAGCGCATTTCGATCACGCCATGGCGCACGCCGTTGATGACTTTTTCATAGGTGCGTGAATCGCCCACTTGCTCGACCCGCGCGTCAGACAACTGCAAGGGTGCGAGGCTGCTGTCGTCATACAGCGCCACCGAATGGTAGATGCGCACGGTCAACAGGGCCTGGGCCTGCACATAGACGCTGTCCTGGTCGAGGCTGGCTTCGATGAAAACCGGCGCCAGTTGGTTGTCGCTGTCCTGGCCCAGGGTTTCGTCCACTTGCAGGCTGAGCGCCTGGGTCTTGAACTCACCCAGTTGCAGTGACGGGATCACCACGGTGCCGGTGGTCTTGGGCTGCAAGGTGATGATCCAGCGAGTCGTCGCGTGGTTGGCTCCGTCGAGGGTGGTAAGTTGGTTGATCTGGCGGGTGCCGCGTACGTCGAACAGCGGGTCGAGGGGCGACAGGTCCGGCTTGCCGAACTGGGTGACGTCGTTGGACTCGATGGTCAGCTCCACCGTTTCCCCGGAATTGACGCGGCTGCGGTCGAGACTGGCGGCCAGTTCGACCGCCTGGGCGTGGCCGGCCCACAGCGCGAGCACTAAGAGGAATGGGGTGCAGCGGCTCATCGAGTCTTGTCCTGATGTTGTTGCTGTTCGTACCAGAATTTGCGTCGCAACAACTCGCCGGGGTTGTCCGGGATCTGTCGCAGCCATTGTTCCAGGGCCTGGCGGTGCTCCTCGTCGAGGTTGGCATTGGCCGGGCGCAAGGGGGGCGTGGTGGTCTGCTCGTCGCCCAGTTCGCTGCCGGGTACTTCGTTGTTGCCAGAAGGCGGCGGGGGGCCGGTGGGTTTCTCCGCCGTGCCCGCCTGGCCCGCACCCTGGGGGGATTGCTCGCCACTGCTGGTTTGCTGGCTGTTGTCGCCTGGTTGCGCAGTTTGGCCGGGTTGGGCGGATTCGTCATCCTCGTTTTTTTCAGGTGTTGGCGGTTCGGGTTCCGGTTCTTCCAGCAACAGGCTTTCGACAAGGGCTTTGTTTTTCAAGGCGGGCTGCAAGTCCGGCTGGGCTTCCAGTGCTTGCTCATAGGCGTCTATCGCGGCTTCCAGCTCCCCGGCGCGGGCCAGGGCGTTGCCGCGATTGTAGTGGGAATAGGCGTCATTGCCCTCGGCAAAGCGCCGGGCTGCCTCGGCGTAGTTGCCTGCCTCATACAGGGCGACACCTTGCCATTGCGGGTTTTCAAAGTGTTCGGCGGCCTCGGCCGGGCGCTTTTGCTTGAGCAGGTACTGGCCCTGTTGGTCGGGGCGCAGCCACAAATCCTGGAAGTCGAACGCATAGCTGGGCTGTGGCGCTGCCAATAGCAGCAACGGCAGGCAGAACAGCCAGCCCCGACGCCCGGCGCAGGCGGCGAGCAACAGCAGCGGCAGCAGCAACCAGTAACCCTGGTCGGCCCAGGTGTCCAGTTGCAGGCGCTGGCCGTCGTCGCGCAGGTTTTGCGGGCCGTCCAGCAGACCGAGGTTGCGCAGGTCCTTGTCATCCAGGCGCGCCTGGCGATAGCGACCGCCCATTTCGCTGGCGAAGGCCTTGAGCGTCGGGCTGTCCAGGCGCGGGATCAGGATCGCGCCTTGTTCATCCTTGAGGAACTCACCGCTTTCCTGGGTGACGGGTGTGCCTTCGCGGCTGCCGATTCCGAGGATCGACAGGCTCGGCGCCTGGCCTTGCAGCAGCAGGCGAATGCCCTGGCGCTCCTGTTTGGACAGTGACGAGCCTATCAGCAACAAACGGCCCTGGCCGAGGCCGCCGTGCTTGAGCAGGTCCAGGGCTTTTTCCACTGCCAGGTCCGCACGATGGCCGGCCTCGGGCATGATCGAGGGGCGCAGGGCATCCAACAGGTTGCGGCTGGTAGCCAGGTCGTCCGACAGCGGCACCAGCGTATGGGCACTCCCGGCATAGACGACGATGGCGGTCTGCGCATCGCTGCGCGCCTGCAGCAGGTCCACCAGCTTGCGCCGCGCCTGTTCCAGGCGATTGGGCGGGCTGTCGGTGGCGAGCATCTCGGGGGTCAGTTCCAGCAGTACCACCAGCGGGTCGGCGGGTTTCTGGCTGATCTGTTCGACTCGCTGCCAGCCAGGACCCAGCAGGGCCAGCGTCGCCAGCAGCCAGGCCAGGCCCAGCAGCAGCCATGGCGATTTGCTTTCCCGGCCATTGCCGCCACTGAGCAGGGCGGCGTGGAAAGCCGGCGGCAGGATCATCTGCCAGCGCCCTGCGCGTTTCTGCCGATGCCACAGTTGCCACAGCAACCAGCAAAGTACAGGCAGCAGTAACAGCCACCAGGGGCGCATCCAGTGCGGCCATAAAGCGATCATCGCCGCCTCCGTAAACGCAGGCGTTTGAGGCGTTGGCGCCATTGCGGATGCTGTTGCAGGAAATGGCCCTTGGTCGAGAGTTTATTGAGCAGACGCTGCAGGGCGTTGTCCGGCCAGCGCTCCTGGATCACCAGTAACAGGCTCAGAAACAGCGCCAGGGCCAGCGGCCCGCTATACAGCGCCTGGGCCGGACGGGCCTGGGTCGGCTGTTGCGCCACCGGTTCCAGCTGGTCGAGGGTTTCCTTGATCGCTTGCAGTTCTGCACCGTCGTGGGCGCGGAAGTACTGCCCGCCGGTGGCCTCGGCAATGGCCTTGAGTGCCGGCTCGTCGAGGTCCAGGCTCGGATTGAGGCCGAGCATGCCCAGGGTCCCGGTTTGTTCTGGGTTGGCGCCGATACCGATGGGGTAGATCTTCACCCCTTCTTCGCCGGCCAGGCGGGTGGCCGTCAGCGGGTCGATTTCGCCGCCATTGTTGGCGCCGTCGGTGACCAGGATCAGCACCCGGCTTTGTGCCGGGCGTTGGCGCAGGCGCTTGAGGGCGAGGCCGATGGCGTCGCCAATCGCGGTGTTTTTGCCGGCAATGCCGATGCGCGCCTCATCCAGCCAGGTGCGCACGGTGCGCCGGTCGAAGGTCAGCGGCGCTTGCAGGTAGGCCTGGCTGCCGAACAGGATCAGGCCAACACGGTCGCCCTCGCGGCTTTCGAGAAAGTCTCCAAGCAGGTGCTTGACCAGGCTCAGGCGGCTGACGTCTTCGTCCTGCCATTGCATATCAGGGAAGTCCATGGAGCCGGATACATCCACCGCCACCAGCAGGTCGCGGCCGCTGGCGGCGATTGGCAGCGGCTCGCCGAGCCATTCCGGGCGAGCGGCGGCGGTCAGCAGCAACAGCCATAGCACTACGAAAGGTGCTTGCTGGCGCCAGCCCGGCAGGTTGATCCGCGCGCGCCGCCGGGCCAGGCCTTCGAGGTCGCCGAGGAAGCTGACTTTCAAGGCCGGCTCGCCGCTGTCGGCCACCGGCAGGATCAGGCGCATCAACCACGGCAAGGGCAACAAGGCAAAGACCCACGGCCAGGCGAACTCAAACATGTTTGCGAATCCAGGTGTCGACCGCTTGCGTCAGGCCGGCAATGGCCTTGTCGTCGAGTTTGCATTCGGGTTTGTAGGCGCCTTCCACCAGGACCATCCATCGCGTGAGGCCGGCCGCCGGGCAGCGGTTGTCGAGAAACGCCAGCCATTTGCGACCATTGAGGGTGTGGCTCTGGCTGTAGGGGTAGTCGTTGCGGCACAGGCGCTTGAGCAGGCCGTTGAGCTGTTGCAGCCAGGCGCCGGCCGGTGCGCCATCGTAGGGTTTGGGCATCAGCGCCAGTTCTGCGAGGGCGGCAATGCGCAATGGGTCCAGAGGCTGTTCGGCCCGGCCCACGGGGCGTTTGCCCGGCAGGAAACGACGCAGTGACCACACGCCCCAGCCCGCCAGGGGGATCAGCACCAGCAACAGCCACCAGCCCGGCGCCGGTGGCCAGAAACCAATGGCTGGCGGGGCGATCAGCGGTTGCAGTGGGTCCAGGCTGCTCATGGCTTTTTCACCGGGCGTTGCGGGTTGAGGTATTCGCGCAGTTGCTCGACCATTTCGCTCTGGGTGCTCAAGGGCATCAGCAAGACCCGTAGCTTCTGCGCGAGCAACTCCCAACGGGCGATGCGTGCTTCGGCCTGGGCCTTGTAGGCCTGGCGCAGTTCGAAGTTCAAGGTGTCGATTTCCAACTGCGCGCCGCGCTCGGCGAAACGCAGCAGCCCGGCGGCGGGCAGGGCGTGGTCCAGCGGGTCTGAGACCGGCAGCAGCAACAGGTCGCAATGGCGCGACAGCAGGCTCAGTTGCTGCTCGGCACCTTCGGTCAGGGCACGTTCATCGCAGATCACAATCACCAGGCTACCGGGGCGCAGTACTTCGCGGCCACGGCGCAGGGCCATGCCCAGGGCATCGGCCTCGGGACGGCTCTCGGTGTTGAGGCTCTGGTTGACCCGCACCAGGCGGTTGAGCAGTTGCAGCAGGCTTTGCTTGCTGCGTCGCGGCTTGATTTCATAGTGTTCGTTGTCACCGAACACCAGGCCGCCGACCCGGTCGTTGTGCCCCAGCGCGGCCCAGCCGATCAGGCTCGCGGCCTGGGCGGCGAGAACCGACTTGAACATCAGCCCGGAGCCGAAAAACAACCGGCAACTTTGCTCCACCATGATAAAGATCGGGCGTTCGCGTTCTTCATGGAACAGCTTGGTGTGGGGCTCCTGGGTGCGCGCGGTGACGCGCCAGTCGATGGTGCGCACGTCGTCGCCGGCCTGGTACACCCGCACCTGGTCGAAGTCGACGCCGCGCCCGCGCAATTTGGAGTGATGCAGGCCGATCAACGGGCTGCGTTGGCTCGGCGTGGAAAACAGCTGCACCTCTCGCACGCGATGACGCATCTCGATCAATTCGCTGAGGGTGACACGGATCCCGTCGCCGGTATTCATGGGGATCAAGCGACGGCTACGACGTCGAGAATACGCTGCACCACGCGGTCCTGGTCGATGCCGGCCGCCTCGGCCTCGAACGACAGAATGATCCGATGGCGCAGTACATCGAACAGCACGGCCTGGATATCTTCCGGGCTGACAAAGTCGCGGCCGGCCAGCCAGGCGTGGGCCCGGGCGCAGCGGTCGAGGGCGATCGAGCCCCGGGGGCTAGCGCCGTAGGCAATCCACTCGGCCATTTCCGGGTCGAACTTGGCCGGGGTACGGGTGGCCATGACTAGTTGCACCAGGTATTCCTCCACCGCATCGGCCATGTACAGGCCGAGGATTTCCTTGCGTGCAGCGAAAATCGCCTGCTGGCTGACCCGCCGCTCGGGCTTGGTCTCGCCATTCAGGGCTTCGCCACGGGCCTGTTGCAGGATGCGCCGCTCCACGGCGGCATCGGGGAAGCCGATCTTGACGTGCATCAGGAAGCGGTCGAGCTGGGCTTCGGGCAGGGGGTAGGTGCCTTCCTGCTCGATGGGGTTTTGCGTGGCCATCACCAAAAACAGCGGCGACAGCTCATAAGTACTGCGCCCGACACTGACCTGGCGTTCGGCCATGGCTTCGAGCAAGGCCGACTGCACCTTGGCCGGGGCACGGTTGATTTCGTCCGCCAGCACCAGGTTGTGGAAGATCGGCCCTTGCTGGAACACGAAGCTGCCGGTTTCCGGGCGATAGATCTCGGTGCCGGTGATATCGGCGGGCAACAGGTCGGGGGTGAACTGGATGCGATGGAACTGTGCTTCGATCCCCTCGGCAAGCTCCTTGATGGCCTTGGTCTTGGCCAGGCCGGGCGCGCCTTCTACCAGCATATGGCCGTCGGCGAGCAGGGCAATGAGCAGGCGCTCGATGAGTTTTTCCTGGCCGAGAATCTGCGTAGAAAGAAAGGTTCGCAGCGCGAGCAGCGCTTCACGATGTTCCATCGATGACGGTTCCTGGAAAGATGAGCCTGGGGAGTGTGAAAAATGCCAGGGCCTGGGGCGCTTACTTTAATGCATTGGAGGGGCTGGCGACTAACGAACCGGGGGGTATTTTTTGGGGGTTATGGGAAAGGTCTGAGGTTTTTGGCGTCGATGAGGGCCTCATCGTGGGCAAGCCCGCTCCCACATTTGGATTGTGGTGCGTTCAAATGTGGGAGTGGGCTTGCCCTCGATGGCGATTTTGCAGCCGCCAATCAAGGCGTGCGGATGTAGGTGCCGGTACCCTTGAGAATGTTCTGCAAGGTTTCTTCGACCTCGGCCAGGTCCGACGCAGGCGTGCTGTGCTTGATCAGCAGGTGATCGTTGCCGCCCAGCGCGTCCTTGTCTGGCGCACCAATCTCCACCAGCAAGGTGGTTGCACCGAGGGTGATCTTCAGGCCGTCCAGGGTCGAAGGCTCGTAATCCCAGGTCAGCTCCACCTCGTCCTCATCCGGATAACGGGACAGCATGAACATCTCGCCATTGGTGCCGTGGCAGCAGAGCATGGCCATGTTGTCTTCTTCGTCATCGCACGGGGTGGCGAGCAGGTGGGCGGTGGTCAGTTGCATGTGGAATCCTGTGTGGGAGAGGGCGCAGCGCGGCAATTGTGCCATTGCGACGGATTTTGTGCTGCATGCTGTTATGACCTTGGGGCTGGGATCAGTCATTTTTGGCACTCGCAGGCTTGAAAATAGCCAATTTTGTTACCGGTTTTTTCGGGTTGCACAAATTGCAACCAGTGTGCAGCGTGCCGATGACCGAATATGTCGCAGCATCGCAAGCAGCCCACTTCCCACACTCGTTAAGCTGCGCAACGTATGTGCCTCCAACGTGACGCTGACCTGCCCGTTGTACCGTCATCCACTGGCGGCATGTGACCTCATTGACTTGTCCAGCTTCACCCACCTGTCACCCTGATTCGTTTATGGTGTTTATCATCATTGCCTGCGAACAGAAATGACGGTCTCCCCGCAAGGGGATAACACGCGACGCTTCCATCAATAACAAGCCCAAGCGGAGTACCACAGATGGCGTTCTTCACCGCAGCCAGCAAAGCCGACTTCCAGCATCAACTGCAAGCGGCACTGGCGCAGCACATCAGTGAACAGGCACTGCCACAAGTGGCGCTGTTCGCTGAGCAATTCTTCGGCATCATTTCCCTGGACGAACTGACCCAGCGTCGCATGTCCGACCTGGCCGGTTGTACCCTGTCTGCCTGGCGCCTGCTTGAGCGCTTTGACCACACCCAACCGCAAGTGCGGGTCTACAACCCCGACTACGAACGTCATGGCTGGCAGTCGACCCACACGGCGGTCGAAGTGCTGCACCACGACCTGCCGTTCCTCGTGGATTCGGTGCGTACCGAGCTGAACCGTCGCGGCTACAGCATCCATACCCTGCAAACCACCGTACTCAGCGTGCGTCGTGGCAAGAAGGGCGAGTTGCTGGAAATCCTGCCCAAGGGCACCCAGGGCGACGACGTTCAGCAAGAATCGCTGATGTACCTGGAAATCGACCGCTGCGCCAATGCCGCCGAACTCAACGTCCTGAGCAAGGAACTTGAGCAAGTGCTGGGCGAAGTGCGCGTGGCCGTGGCTGATTTCGAGCCGATGAAGGCCAAGGTCCAGGAGCTGCTGGCCGGGATCGACAACAGCCAGTTCGCCATCGAAGGCGAAGAAAAGGCCGAGATCAAGAGCTTCCTCGAATGGCTGGTGGGCAACCACTTCACCTTCCTGGGCTATGAAGAGTTTGTGGTGCGCGACGAGCAGGATGGCGGTCATCTGGAATATGACGCCAATTCCTTCCTCGGCCTGACCAAGCTGCTGCGCGCCGGCCTCACTGCCGAAGACCTGCGCATCGAAGACTACGCCGTGGCCTACCTGCGCGAGCCGACTGTATTGTCGTTCGCCAAGGCCGCGCACCCAAGCCGTGTGCACCGCCCGGCTTATCCCGACTACGTGTCGATCCGCCAGATCGATGCTGACGGCAAGGTCATCAAGGAATGCCGCTTCATGGGCCTCTACACCTCTTCGGTGTACGGCGAAAGCGTGCGAGTGATTCCTTATATCCGGCGCAAGGTCGCGGAAATCGAGCGCCGCTCGGGCTTCCAGGCCAAGGCGCACCTGGGCAAGGAACTGGCCCAGGTGGTCGAAGTGCTGCCCCGTGACGACCTGTTCCAGACCCCGGTGGATGAGCTGTTCAGCACCGTGATGTCCATCGTGCAGATCCAGGAACGCAACAAGATCCGCGTGTTCCTGCGCAAAGACCCGTACGGTCGTTTCTGCTACTGCCTGGCTTACGTGCCGCGTGATATCTACTCCACCGAAGTGCGCCAGAAGATCCAGCAAGTGCTGATGGATCGCCTGAAGGCCTCGGATTGCGAGTTCTGGACATTCTTCTCCGAGTCCGTGCTGGCCCGTGTGCAGCTGATTCTGCGGGTTGACCCGAAGAACCGCCTGGATATCGACCCGCTGTTGCTGGAAAAAGAAGTGGTGCAGGCCTGCCGCAGCTGGCAGGACGACTACGCCAGCCTCGTGGTCGAGAGCTTCGGCGAAGCCCACGGCACCAACGTGCTGGCGGATTTCCCGAAAGGCTTCCCCGCAGGTTATCGCGAGCGCTTCGCCGCGCACTCGGCCGTGGTTGACATGCAGCACCTGTTGAACCTGACCGAAGCCAAGCCGCTGGTGATGAGTTTCTATCAGCCGCTGGGCCATGTGACCGGCCAGCAGGAGTTGCACTGCAAGCTGTATCACGCCGATACCCCGCTGGCGCTGTCCGACGTGCTGCCGATCCTGGAAAACCTCGGCCTGCGCGTGCTGGGTGAGTTCCCGTACCGCCTGCGCCACGCCAATGGCCGCGAGTTCTGGATCCACGACTTTGCGTTCACCGCCGCCGAAGGCCTGAACCTCGATATCCAACAGCTCAACGACACCCTGCAGGACGCGTTCGTGCACATCGTCAATGGCGATGCCGAGAACGATGCGTTCAACCGCCTGGTGCTGACCGCCGGTTTGCCATGGCGTGACGTGGCGCTGCTGCGTGCCTATGCCCGTTACCTGAAGCAGATCCGCCTGGGCTTTGACCTGGGCTATATCGCCAGCACCCTGAACAACCACACCGACATCGCCCGCGAGTTGACCCGGTTGTTCAAGACCCGCTTCTACCTGGCACGCAAGCTCACCAGTGACGACCTGGAAGACAAGCAGCAACGCCTGGAGCAAGCGATTCTCACTGCCCTGGACGATGTGCAGGTGCTCAACGAAGACCGCATCCTGCGGCGCTACCTGGACCTGATCAAGGCCACCTTGCGCACCAACTTCTACCAGACGGATGCCAACGGCCAGAACAAGTCGTACTTCAGCTTCAAGTTCAACCCGCACGCCATTCCTGAGTTGCCCAAGCCGGTGCCGAAGTTTGAAATCTTCGTCTACTCGCCACGCGTCGAAGGCGTACACCTGCGCTTTGGCAACGTCGCTCGCGGCGGCCTGCGCTGGTCCGACCGTGAAGAAGACTTCCGTACCGAAGTGCTCGGCCTGGTGAAAGCCCAGCAAGTGAAGAACTCGGTGATCGTGCCGGTGGGCGCCAAGGGCGGTTTCCTGCCACGTCGCCTGCCACTGGGTGGCAGCCGGGACGAGATCGCAGCCGAGGGCATCGCCTGCTACCGCATCTTCATTTCCGGGCTGCTGGACATTACCGACAACCTGAAAGACGGTGCCCTGGTGCCACCGTTGAACGTGGTGCGCCACGACAACGATGACCCGTACCTGGTAGTGGCGGCCGACAAAGGCACCGCGACCTTCTCCGATATCGCCAACGGCATCGCCATCGACTACGGCTTCTGGCTGGGCGATGCGTTTGCTTCCGGTGGTTCGGCCGGTTACGACCACAAGAAGATGGGCATCACCGCTAAAGGCGCGTGGGTGGGTGTGCAGCGTCACTTCCGTGAGCGCGGCATCAACGTGCAGGAAGACAGCATCACCGTGGTCGGCGTCGGCGATATGGCCGGTGACGTGTTCGGCAACGGCTTGCTCATGTCTGACAAGCTGCAACTGGTCGCGGCCTTCAACCACCTGCATATCTTTGTCGATCCGAACCCGAACCCGGCGACCAGCTTCGTCGAGCGCCAGCGCATGTTCGAGCTGCCGCGTTCGGCCTGGAGCGACTACGACACCAGCATCATGTCTGAAGGCGGCGGGATCTTCTCGCGCAGTGCCAAAAGCATCGCCATCTCGCCACAGATGAAAGAACGCTTCGACATCCAGGCCGACAAGCTGACCCCGACCGAACTGCTGAACGCCTTGCTCAAGGCGCCGGTGGACCTGTTGTGGAACGGTGGTATCGGTACTTACGTCAAGGCCAGCACTGAAAGCCATGCAGACGTGGGCGACAAGGCCAACGACGCACTGCGGGTCAACGGCAACGAACTGCGCTGCAAGGTGGTGGGCGAGGGCGGTAACCTCGGCATGACCCAACTGGGTCGTGTGGAATTCGGCCTCAATGGCGGCGGTTCCAACACCGACTTCATCGATAACGCCGGTGGCGTGGACTGCTCCGACCACGAAGTGAACATCAAGATCCTGCTCAACGAAGTGGTGCAGGCCGGCGACATGACCGACAAGCAACGCAACCAGTTGCTGGCGAGCATGACCGACGAAGTCGGCAACCTGGTGTTGGGCAACAACTACAAGCAGACCCAGGCCCTGTCCCTAGCCGCGCGCAAAGCTTACGAGCGTGCTGCCGAGTACAAGCGCCTGATGAGCGACCTGGAAGGCCGTGGCAAGCTTGACCGCGCCATCGAGTACCTGCCGACCGAGGAGCAGCTCACCGAGCGCGCTGCCACCGGCAAGGGCTTGACCCGTCCGGAGCTGTCGGTGCTGATCTCGTACAGCAAGATCGACCTCAAGGAAGCCCTGCTCAAGTCCCTGGTACCGGATGACGACTACCTGACCCGTGACATGGAGACCGCATTCCCGCCGAGCCTGGTGGCCAAGTTCTCCGAGGCCATGCGTCGCCATCGCCTCAAGCGCGAGATCGTCAGCACCCAGATCGCCAACGACCTGGTCAACCACATGGGCATCACCTTCGTGCAGCGGCTCAAAGAGTCGACCGGCATGAGCCCGGCCAACGTGGCCGGCGCCTATGTGATCGTGCGTGACATTTTCCATCTCCCGCACTGGTTCCGTCAGATCGAAGCCCTGGACCACCAGGTCTCCGCTGAAGTGCAACTGGCGCTGATGGATGAGCTGATGCGCCTGGGCCGCCGTGCCACGCGCTGGTTCCTGCGCAGCCGTCGCAATGAGCAGGATGCGGCGCGTGATGTGGCGCACTTCGGCCCGCACCTGGCAGCGTTGGGCCTCAAGCTCGACGAGCTGCTGGAAGGGCCGACCCGCGAAGGCTGGCAGAACCGTTATCAGAAGTACGTCGAGGCTGGCGTACCGGAATTGCTGGCGCGCATGGTTGCTGGCACGACTCACCTGTACACCCTGTTGCCGATCATCGAAGCGGCCGACGTCACCGGCCAGAGTGCCGCGGATGTGGCCAAGGCTTACTTCGCTGTGGGCAGCGCCCTGGATTTGCCGTGGTACCTGCAGCAGATCAGCGATCTGCCGGTAGGCAACAACTGGCAGGCCCAGGCCCGTGAAGCCTTCCGTGATGATGTGGATTGGCAGCAACGGGCGATCACCATCAAGGTTCTGCAAATGGCCGATGCGCCAGAAGGCATGGAAGCCCGTGTGGCTCTGTGGCTTGAGCAGAATGCGAGCATGGTCGAGCGCTGGCGCGCAATGATGGTGGAAATTCGTGCTGCCGTCGGCACGGATTACGCCATGTATGCAGTCGCCAACCGTGAGTTGCTGGACCTGGCGTTGAGTGGTCAATCGGTGCTGTAACCGTCTCGCTCAAGCGCTGAAAAAAAGCCCCGTATCGTACGATACGGGGCTTTTTCATGGTTTGTGCTAAGGCTGAGCGTCAGTAGGCTCTACCCAGAAAGACCATGGGGCTTAGGGTTTTGAACACGACCGGCAGGGTGTCCTGGAGCTCGTTGACAATGACCTGTGCCGTGTGGCTGTCTCGTGGGGATAACTGGTGCCGCAGTGCCCAGGCGTCTTGCTCGACGGTCTGTAGACGCAGCGCACCGTCTGTTTTCATCAGTACAAACTGCAGCATTGCATAGGCCTTGGGCAGGTTTCTCTCAAGCCCATAGGTGTGTGGTGCTCTGGTCCTGTCCTGCGACAGACCGGCCAGTGCATAGCCATACTCCAGTATCCCGTCCAACTGCCCCATCAGTGCCAGTTGGGTAATCCGTGTTTGTTTTTCCTCGACACTGATCGTTTTATCCGACGTAAAAGCCCGGTTGTAGACCGCTTCCGGGTATCCGCTGTCGGCAGACTTTTGATACAGCTCTGCAATCAGCGCTGCACGTTCTACCGTGTTGGTAATCAGCTCTGGTTGTTCGCGGTAAGCCTCAGCCAGCTTGTACTGGGCTTCGGGGTTGCCCGTTGCTGTGGCCTTGACCAGCCACTCGGCATTCTGGGTCAGGGTATACAGGTACAGCATGGCGCGAGCACTGCCGTCGGCTGCAGCACTTGTTGCCAAGTCCTTGGCCTTTGCCAGCGAGTCGCGGTCGCCCAGTCGCATCAGTGCCGGAATGTGGTCCTTGGCCGCCGCAAGCCTCAGCCACTTTTTGGTGTTCTCACTCGCAGAGCGAAATCCTCCGTCCAGGCGTGTTTCACAAGTCGCCATGGCGTATTGCGACTCTACGTCTCCAGCGGCGGCGGCAATGGTCAGGTGGTACCTGGCTTTTTCATAGTTCTCCAGTTTGAACAACGTAAGTCCGGTCTTTTTAGCCGCTTCATTCAATTGGCTCAAGGAAGGGCTCAGGACTGCTGGAGTTGTCTCGGTCTGGGTGTTCAGCTGTGTGAGCAGAGTGAACAGCGACGACAACACGGGTGAGTCAATAGACATATTCGATACCTGTAATAAAGCACTCAAGTTGTGCGAGATACAGGCTATGGAGAATTTGCTGGTAGGAGTGGCTAGATAGTTACCGCAAGGGCCTGCGGGCGATTAGCCTTGATCGGGCTGGCCCAAGCGGTGCTGGAGATGTTCCAGATGCTGGGTCATCCGTGCAGCGGCGATTGTCGCATCAGCGCGCCCTAGTGCTTCAACAATGGCCATCTGTGCCTGGCCTGCACAATCGCTGTAGACCTGTGCGTCGTGTCGGGCAACGAACAACGATGTCAGCGGCACCAGGCTATTGAGGAAATGTGCCAACGGTCGATTTCCTGCAATTGTTGCCAGATGCAGGTGAAACTCCCCCGCCAGTCGAATCGCCGACCCATACTGGCGCCGCTCGGTGCATTCGTCCTGCTGTGCGATCAGCTCGCGCAATTGGGATATCTGAGCGGGTTTTGCCTGGGCGCAAGCCAGGTGGACCACCGTCACCTCCATCAACCGCCGTGCTTGCAGGACTTGCTGCATGTGGTGGGTATCCGGTGCCGCCACTTGGGCGCGCAAATTAGGGCGAAGGATGATTACTTGCTGATCGGCCAGGCGTGCCAGGACTCGGCGAATTGCGCTGCGGCTGACGCCAAAACTGTGTGCCAGGCTTTCTTCGGTAAAGCGACTGGTCGGCACGATGCGTTGCTCCAGAATGGCATCGAACAGTTGTGGGTAGATGTCCTGCGCCGAGAGCTTTTTACCGGCCACCAGGCACATGCTGGGCGGGGCGGTGACAGCGATGTTGCGTTGCAGGGCGTGAGCGTTCATGGCCAGTCTCCGGAGTCAGTTGCCGAGATGATCGTCAGGAATGTTCAGGGCAATGCCCATGCGCTGGCCTTCGTTGAGGATATGGCGGCGCATTTCGGCACTGGCCAGGGCGCTGTTTTTATTGCGGATGGCGCGCACGACCGCGTCGTTTTCCAGCAGGCGTTCGGCCAGGTGCTCGGGGGAGTTGCGTAGCACCTGGGCGCTTTGCTTGAGGGCGTTGCTGGTCTGCTGCACCACGTTCTGGAAAATCGGGTTGGAGGTCAGGGCGAACAGTTCTTCGTGGAACGCGATGTAGGCGTTCATTCCCGCCTCGCTGTCGTTGGCGTCGAGGGCTTCGCGCATGTCCATCAGGGTCAGGCGCAGTTGGCCGATTTCCTTGCTGGTGATGGACTGGGCCACCAAGCCGACGATAAACGGCTCCAGGGTGTAGCGCAGTTGCAGGATGTCGGCGAGGCTGGCGTCGGCCACAGCGTCATGGGACTGGGGGTCGTTGACGATGGTTTCCAGTACGACCACGCCCTTGCCGGGCATCGAACGTACCAGGCCGAGGGTTTCCAGCACGATCACCGCTTCACGCAGGCTGGGGCGGCTGATGCCCATTTGTTCGGCCAGTTCGCGCTGGCCGGGCAGCATTTCGCCACGTCGCCATTGGCCTCGGGCCAGGGCGGCGCGCAGTTTTTCTACGACTGAATTGACGACGGTTGAGGTGCTGATCACGTCGTGGGCTCCTTGAATTTAAATAACCCTTCAACTGTAGGCGCGAGCTTGCTCGCGAAGGTCATCAACGATAACGCGGGCAGACTGGGTGCGCGCGGTGCCTTGAAGTTTTTCGCGAGCAAGCTCGCTCCTACAGTGTATGGGGAAGGTTCAGAACTCCTGATGGGCCGGCAACACCGGCTTCTTGGCCTGGAACGCATACCCTTGTTGCCCATCGAGCACCTTGTTGGCCCGTTGGATATCAATGTCCTTTTCCCAGCGTGCGATAGCCACGGTGGCCACGCAGTTGCCGATCAGGTTGGTCAGCGCCCGGCCAATCCCCATGAACCAGTCCACCGCCAGCACCAGCACCAGGCCTACCACCGGGATCGCGGGAATGGCGGTCAGGGTCGCGGCCAGAATCACCAGGGCCGAGCCCGGGATGCCGTGGGCGCCCTTGGAGGTGATCAGCGATACCAGCAAGATTGTCAGCAAGTCGGTCATCGACAGCGGTGTACCGGTGGCGTTGGCAATAAACACAATGGCCAGGGTCAGGTAGATCGAGAAACCGTCGAGGTTGAACGAGTAGCCGGTTGGGATCACCAGGCCGACCGTGGAGCTGCCAATGCCCAAGTGCTCCAGTTTACGCATGATCTGTGGCAGCACCGCGTCGGAGGAGGCGGTGCCCATCACGATCAGCAGTTCTTCGCGCAGGTACTTGAGCAGCGGCAACATGCGCAGGCCCGAGAAGCGCATCACGGCACCGAGGATTATGGCGACGAACGCCATGCACGTCAGGTAGAACAAGCCCACCAGGCTACCCAGGTGTTGCAGCGAGTCCAGGCCGTAAGTGCTGGTGGTAAAGGCGATGGCGCCGAATACACCAATCGGCGCCAGGCGCACGATCATGCCCATGATGCGGAAGATCACATGGCTCAATTCGTTGATCAGACGTGAAATGCCTGAGGCAGCTTCACCCACCAGGTTCAGGGCGCTGCCAAACAGCACCGAGAACAACAGCACCTGCAATACGTTGTTGTCGGCAAAGGCGCCGATCACCGAGTTGGGGATCAGGTCCATCAGGAACTGGCTGGTGCCCTTGATGTGCTGGCCGCGATCCGCCAGTTCATTGAGACCTGCAGAAGACAGCTGTTCCAGGTGGATATTGGCGCCACTGCCGATCCCGGTGCTGAACGCCAGGATCAAGCCCAGCACCAGCGCGATGGTGGTCAGTACCTCAAAGTAGATCACCGACTTGAGGCCAATGCGCCCGACTTTTTTCAGGTCGCCGGCACCGGAAATACCGCTGACCACCACGCAGAAGACGATCAGGCCAATCAGCATCTTGATCAGCTTGATAAAGCCGTCACCCAGGGGTTTGAGTTGTGCGGAAAATTCGGGAAGGGCCAAGCCGCAAGCGATGCCGAGCATCAGGCCTATGACGACTTGCAGGAAAATCGAACGCGAGCACCATCTGAGCATGGGAAGGATCTCTATTCGGTGCCCTGGTGGGTCCAGGGCTTAATTGTTGTGGTCTGACCGGTAAGTCCAGTGCGTGGCCAGTCTACGCTGGGTTTTTTGCAAACTACAAGGGGGGAGTGGGGTGTTTAGGGTCTCCGGTCTGACCAGTTGCTCGGTAAGCGTGATGCTTGAGCGGTTGGTAGCCTGGAATTTTTTTCGCTTATCATCTGTCGCTTGGCCGTTGAGGTGATAAATGGATAAGCCAGGACTGACGACGGATGAAACGGGACTGACCCGTTGTACATGGCGCACGGCCGCCGCCCAATACCCTGATTATCACGATCACGAGTGGGGCGTGCCGGTTGCCGATGACATTGCGTTGTACGAGAAGATCTGCCTGGAAGGCTTCCAGGCCGGTATGGCGTGGATCACCATCCTGCGTAAGCGTGAGCACTTTCGCCGGGCGTTCGAGGGCTTTGATTTTCGCCGCGTGGCGCTGTACACCGAGCGGGATGTTGAGCGCTTGATGGCTGATCCGGGCATCGTGCGCAATCGGGCGAAAATTGTCTCGACCATCAATAACGCACGCAGGGCCTGTGAGCTGGTGGATGAAAGCGGGTCGCTGGCCGCCTGGCTATGGGCGTTCGAGCCGGGCGCCGAGGAGCGTCCGGCGTTGGTGGACCTGGCTTATTGGACGGGCAATCCGACGTCGCCGGCGTCGGTGCGTTTGTCCAAGGCCTTGAAAAAGCGTGGCTGGACATTCGTGGGACCGACGACGATGTATGCGTTCATGCAGGCGATGGGCATGGTCAATGACCACTTGGAGGGCTGCGCCTGTCGGCAGCCAATTGAAGACCTGCGGCGCCAGTTCAGGCGCCCCTGAACTTTAGTTCTGCGCTGGCAGGGGCGTCAGCACCTCAGCCTTATCATCCAAAACCATCACCACCAGCAACTTGGCCGGTTGGGTCTGGCTGGCATTGCTGGATTCGAAGTGGCGCGAGCCGGCCGGTTCGTAGAACGATTGCCCGACCTTGTAGGTAATGGCTTTCTCATCGTTGACCCGCGAGGTGATTTCACCTTCGAGCACATAGGCCACGGCGGTGCCGGTGTGGCTGTGAGGGACGGTGGCCTGGCCCGGCGCATAGTCCACGGTCAGCATGATGGTTTTCTTGCCAGGCACGTTGCTCAGGGCGTGCTCTTGCAGCACCTTGATCGATTCCTGGTTGTAGACCGGTTCGTGGGCGAAGACGTTTAACGAAGCCAATAGAAGGGTGGTGCCGAGCAGGGTTTTCATGGTGAGGTTTCCAGTCATTCCAGATCCCTTAACCCTACGCCCGGCAGCGTGGCGTACCTATAGCCAATCGGCCGGAAAACCCCTCAGCCAATCTGCTGCAAGATCGTGCGGACCTTGTCCAGCGAAGGGTCGATATCCAGGGTCTCGATGGCGCCAAAACCAATGATCAGGCCACTGCGCACCGGTGCCTGATGAAAAAACACATCCAGCGGATACAGCCCGACTTCGACCTGGCGCGCCAGCTCGATCAGCAGCGCAATGTTGACGGGCACCTTGCACAGCGCCGCCAAATGGAAGCCCGCCACGCTGGGCACGACATCGAACCAGGGTGACAAGTCGCCGGCCAGGCGGCTGAGGATGCGCTCGCGACGAGAAGCGTACACGGTGTGACAGCGCCGGATGTGCTTGAGCAAATAGCCTTCGTTGATGAACTTGGCCAGCGCCCATTGCGCCAGTGTCGAGGTGTGCTGGTCTGTCAGTTGCTTGGCCTTGAGGACGGCGCCGTGGATCACCGGCGGCAGTACGGCATAGCCCAGGCGCAGTTCCGGCAGCAGGCTTTTGGAGAAGGTCCCGACATAGGCGACCATGCCCCACTGGTCCATGCTTTGCAGGGAGTGAGTGGGGCGGCCTTCGTAGCGAAAGTCACTGTCATAGTCGTCTTCGATCACAATTGCACCCAGCTCCAGGGCCCGCGCCAGAAGGGCTTCACGCCGTGGCAGGCTCATTGGCATGCCGAGGGGGAACTGGTGCGATGGCGTGACGTAGATCAGCCGCGTGCCGTCGGGAATCAACGCCACTTCAATCCCTTGTGCGTCCACCGGCACGCAGGCAACCGTTGCGCCCATGGCTTCGAACAGTAGGCGCGCCGGGGTGTAGCCGGGGTCTTCCATGGCGACGATAGTTCCCGGCTCCAGCACCACGCGGGCGATCATGTCCAGGGCCTGTTGGGCGCCGTTGCACACCACAATGTCGTCGTCCCGGCAGTTCACGCCTCGGGAAAAGGCGACGTGCCCGGCAATCGCACTGCGCAAGGCGGGCAGGCCTTCGGGCTGGCTGTAGAAGCCACTGTTCTGGGCGACGCGGCGCAATGCGTCCTGGGTGCAGCGCCGCCATTCGTCCTGGGGGAACAGGCTGCGGGTGGTGGCCCCGCCGATGAATTCGTAGCGCAGTGTGCTATCGCGGGTTGGATGGCGCATGGGGGAGGGCAGTGCCTGCCACTTGGCGAGGTTGGCGGCACAGGCCAGGTCTGTGGCACTTTGCAGCTGTTTGGCACGCAACGCGTGGGCGTTGACGAAGGTCCCGCGCCCGGTCTTGCCGATCAGCAAGCCTTCGTAGGTCAGCGTGGTGTAGGTGTCGGACACGGTCTTGCGCGACACCCCCAGTTGCTCGGCCAGCAAGCGGCTGGGGGGCAATTGCGCGCCGGCTGCCAGGCGCCCCGACTCAATGGCCTCGCGCAATTGTTGGTAAAGCTGTTCGGCCAGATCCTTGCGGCCGTTGATGACAACGTGCAGTTCCATGTTTGATCCCGAAGCGGTCGATCCTGCCAAGGTTACTCGCAAGTGCTGCGTGCCGGTATCGTCAAGATGGCCTCCCGCTAAACCTGCAGATTGGCTATTGGGCTTGTGACAGGGTGCCGATAGGCTGGACGGTCACCGCATTCGCCACCCGAGATTGCCCAATGGAACGCCTCAATTACTACACCGCCTCGCCTCAAGCGCTCAAGGGCATGCTGATGCTGGAGGCGTCGATCTTTGATCTGTCCATCGAAAAGCCGTTGCTGGAGCTGATCAAGATCCGTGTGTCACAGCTCAATCGCTGTGGGTTTTGCACGGACATGCACTCGATGGCTGCGCGTCAACATGGGGAAAGTGAGCGCAGGTTGTTTGCCCTGTGCGTGTGGCAGGATTCACCGTTTTTTACACTGCGGGAAAAGGCCGCGCTGGCCTGGAGCGAGTCGATTGCCTTGCTGCCCAGCTCCAATGTACCGGATGAACTGTATGCGTCGATGCGCGAGGTGCTCAGTGAGCAGGAACTGGTGGACCTGACCATGGCGGTGTCTGCCATCAGCGGCTGGAACCGCTTGGCGGTGAGCTTTCGCAAGCAACCGCCAAACCCCTAGTCAAAAATGTGGGTCAGGAGAGGAAACCACCGTCCACATTCAGCGATACGCCGGTGGTGTAGGTCGATGCATCGCTGGCCAGGTACAACACGGCGCCGGCCATCTCGCTCGGATCGGCCACACGCTTGAGCGGGATCTGCGCCAGGGCCATGTTGAGGATCGATTCGTTCTTGACCAGCGCCGAGGCGAACTTGGTGTCGGTCAGGCCCGGCAGCAGGGCGTTGCAACGAATGCCGAATGGCGCGCATTCCTTGGCAAAGACCTTGGTCATGTTGATCACGGCGGCCTTGGTCACCGAGTAGATGCCCTGGAAGTGCCCTGGGGAAATACCGTTGATCGAGGCCACGTTGATGATGCTGCCACCGCCGTTTTCACGCATCAGCTTGCCGGCTTCCACCGACATGAAGAAGTAGCCACGGATGTTCACGTCAACGGTTTTCTGGAACGCGCCCAAGTCGGTGTCCAGCACGTTGCAGAACTGCGGATTGGTAGCGGCGTTATTGACCAAGATGTCCAGGCGCCCGAACTGCTGGCGGATGCCGGCGAAGACCTCGGTGATCTGCTCCATCTCGCCGATATGGCAGGCAATGGCCGTGGCCTTGCCGCCGGCGGCGACGATGGCGTCGGCCACGTGCTGGCAGCCATCGATCTTGCGGCTTGAGACAATCACATGGGCGCCTTGCTGGGCCAGCAGTTTGGCAATGGCTTCACCGATGCCACGGCTGGCGCCGGAGACAAAAGCGATCTTGCCGTCGAGGTCAAACAGGTTGGTCTTGGACATGGTGGTTCCTTGAGAGGGCTATCAGAGGGCGGATTTGCCGATGACATTCAGGCTCATCTGCTCCAGTAATTTGTTCATGTGAATGAACTGCGCAAAACGTTTGTCCTGGGTCTGGCCATGGAAGAAGCGGTAGTAGATCTGCTGCACGATGCCGGCCAGGCGGAACAGGCCGTAGGTGTAGTAGAAGTCGAAGTTGTCGATCTGGATGCCTGAGCGCTCGGCGTAATAATCGACAAACTGGCGGCGGGTGAGCATGCCGGGAGCGTTGCTCGGTTGGCGGCGCATCAGTTGCACGGGCGCTGGGTCTGCAGCTTCGATCCAGTAGGCGAGGCTGTTGCCCAGGTCCATCAGGGGATCGCCCAGGGTGGTCAGTTCCCAATCCAGCACACCGATGATTTGCATCGGGTTGTGCGGGTCTAGAATTACGTTGTCGAAGCGATAGTCGTTGTGCACGATGCTGGAGGTCGGATGATCGGCCGGCATCTTGTCATTGAGCCAGGTACGCACGGCTTCCCATTTCGGCGCGTCGGGGGTCAGGGCTTTTTCATAGCGCTCGCTCCAGCCACGGATCTGGCGCTGCACGTAACCCTCGGGCTTGCCCAGGTCTGCCAGGCCGCAGGCGTTGTAGTCGACCTGGTGCAGCTCGACGAACTTGTCGATAAAACTCTTGCACAAGGCTTCGGTGCGCGCTGCGTCCAGGCCCAGCTCCGGCGGCAGGTCCGAGCGCAGGATGATGCCTTTGACCCGCTCCATCACATAGAACTCGGCACCGATCACCGATTCGTCGGTGCAGTGCACGTAGGCCTTGGGGCAGTAGGGGAAACCATCCTTGAGTTGATTGAGGATACGAAACTCGCGGCCCATGTCATGGGCGGACTTGGCCTTGTGGCCAAAGGGCGGGCGCCGCAGGACGAATTCCTGGTCGGGGTATTCCAGCAGGTAGGTCAGGTTGGAGGCGCCCCCCGGAAACTGGCTGACTTTCGCGCTGCCGTTCAGGCCTGGGATATGGGCCTTGAGGTACGGGTCGATGAGGCTGGCATCCAGTTCTTCGCCGGGGCGGATCTGGGTGGATTGGTCATTGAGCGCCATGCTTATCCCTTCTGCTTATTCTTGAGGCCTTGGACTATTGGCTAATCTAATGCGCACAGCCGACCAGCCACAAGGCTGTGACGGCTTAATAGGTTAGCGTGTTGGATGATGATCAGCGTGCCTGATCGGTCATTTGGTGAAGGCTTAGCCGCGTGGTGGCAGTGCTACCGGGGTCAGCACCGGGCGCCCGGCGAAGTACTCCAGCAGGTTGTCTGCCACCCGCTGCACGGTGTCGTGAGCCGCTTCCGGCGACAGCCCGGCCACATGCGGGGTGAGGACGGTGTTGCAGAGGCGCTTGAGGGCGTCGGGTACGCTGGGCTCATCATCGAACACATCCAGGGCTGCGCCGCCAATACGTCGCTGCTCCAAGGCGCTGATCAGGTCAGCAGTGACAATGACGCTGCCACGGGCAATGTTCACCAAGAAACCGTTGGGCCCCAGGGCGTCCAGGGCCTGGCGGTCGATCAGGTGGCGAGTACTGGCGCCGCCAGGGGTGGCGATGATCAAGAAGTCCGAGGTGCGTGCCAGTTCCACCGGGGTTGCGCAGTAGGTGTAGTCCACATCGCTACGGGGCTGGCGGCTGTGGTAGCTGATCTGCATGTCAAAACCCAGGGCCGCGCGCCTGGCAATCGCCATGCCCACCGCGCCCAGGCCCAGGATGCCCAGGTGCTTGCCAGCCAGGGACGGGCGCATGACCTTGGGCCATTCGCTGCGCCGTACCGCTGCGTCAGCCCGGGGAATGTCACGTACCAGCGACAGCAGCAGCGCCATGGCGTGGTCTGCCACCGATGGGGCATTCACGCCGGCACCGTTGGTGACGACGATGCCCCGGTTACTCGCAGCCTGTAGGTCCACGTGCTCATAGCCGGCACCTATCACGCAAATGATTTCCAGCAGCGGCAGGGCAGCGATTTCCTCGGCATACAACCCCAGAGGGCCACGGGTCAGCACGGCCTTGATCTGTGTGCCATGGGCCTTGATGGCCTGGGCGCGCTCGGCCGGCGTCGGTGCCAGGATTACATGAAAGTCATTGCTCTCGATGATGTGCAGGTATTCGTTGATGGTTTCAACCAGGACCAGAACAGTGGCGGACATGGGGCAGCTCTTGTTGTGGGGTTTGATACCTGGATTATGCGGCATTTTTGTAGTACGAAATGCCTGCGAGTGGAAGATCTTTCCTTGACGGAAGGTCTTGGCATGGGGATGCCAGCGCCTGCGCAGGCTGAAGACGCTGTGCATCGGTTTGGCTGCTACTGGGCCTGTCTCACCTTGTTTTGTTCCGCCTGGGCGATTTCCCTGAAATCATAGGTAGGGAAAAATTCGGTCCTGTAGGTTCCCCAAGCAGTGTTTTCCAATGCCAGGTTGACCGCAGACAGACGGGAGGCGGGTAGGCGCAGGACGATGACTTGTCCGATGCCCATGGTGATGTTCCAACTGACAACCTCTACTCCTGCTGGCGGAAACACTTTATAGAATTCCTGTTTGGAAAGTTGTGCCCTTAGTTCACTTAATGGGCGTGATTGATCATGTTTTAGAAAAACCGTCAGCATGATTGCGTTATCGGGAGTAGCGACAGGTTCTTTGGCTGTCGGCTGTGCACTGGCGCCGCTTGAAATAAGGGCGGACAACCAGACGGTGGAAATCAGTAAGGACTTGAGTTGGGTTTTCATAGGTGGCGTCTTTTTATTGGTTTTATGAATTGTATGTGGGGCGATTAATAATACTTAATGAGAGGTGGAAGTTTTGATTGGCCCTTTGTAAGGTGCGTGAACAACATATATGCGTACGGTTTCATTAGTCTCAAGCATGTCGCGAGGGACTTCCCGCGAGTAGGTGAACTCTTCATTGTTCAAGACCTCCAACCGGCGCACCACGCTTCTGATCGGACCTTTATCGGGCACCAGGATATGGTTTTTCCTGTCGCCAGTGACCAGGAAGTAACCGCCGCCGCCATGCTCATACTTTGACAGCCCGGTGTCGGCGTAGAAGAACTCATAGCGATTGCGCGTCGGGTCCCACATGGAGATGCCGACCACCCCCGGGTACTTGTCCTTGACGTCTACGTGCGGTGCACCCTCGATATAGACCTTGGTGGTCAGCCACTGAGGGGAGGAGGCCAATGCGTGGACATCGGAGGTTGCCCATTGTGCCTGGCTGGTGAGCGGGGTGAGCAATCCAGCGAGAAACAGGCCTGCAAAAACAGCATTGTACTTACGCATTAAATAACTCCGGCATGGATTCTATTGTTGTTCTTGTTGTTGCCTGCGTGGGCAGGGGGGGAATATAGGTCTGATGGGAAGCGCTATCAATACCTGGGAATATGTTTGTAACAAATCCAGTGATAATAAGTTAAAAGATAATTTGAATGTTTGATATGAAATTAGGGGTGGGTAGGTTAATTCCTACAGATAAGGTGTCAGGGACTTACAGTCCGGAAAATATATAAACTTTGTGTTGAAGCGGCGGTTGTATGATTGTTGACTGGTTGAACGCATTCGCACTGAACAACTATTCCTCAGCGACAGTTGTGCTTATTCAAGCGAGTCCCGGAAAGTCGTACCCCTGTGACGGGATGGCGGCGCAAGGGCCTTCAGGGCATCGGTAGAGGGCAACGAATCTATAGCGCAATAAATCCGCGCCCCGGGCTGGTTGCGAACCCTTAGCCGATTCGAGGTGTGGGGATCAGGGTGTTGCGAGGTTTGGGTGCGGCGCTGTATTCAACGCCGTTAAACGAGAAGGTCTCAGTCTGGGGTTGCTTGGGCTTTTCTTGTGCATTGAGTTGATCGGCAATGTGGGATGCTACGCTATCGACCAATTGGCCTGCGTTGAACAAATTCAGGTTTGTTGTGGTCATGCTTGAATCTCCAAGGTTTGGGATAGAGCTTCCAGTAAGTGGGCGGTGCCGGAGTAACGTTCCTGATTCAAACAAATTGTCGTCAATCTGATTTATCTGCTCCGCACAACCATTCCTCAGCTAAGTCTTTGCTTATTCAGGCGAATCCCGGACAATCGCGCCCCTGTTACGGTCGTGGCGCTGCCTGTCAGGTTTTTCTGACTCGTCGCGATCGTATGAAAGCGGAGATCCGAGCGGATGAATGATCAGGCCAATAGCGTCGATGAACGCTACGCAACGACACCTGTAACCCTCACGGGCTGGAGCCGCCAGGACACAACCTGGATGCTTGGCCTGTTCGGCACGGCGATTGGCGCCGGTACTTTGTTTCTGCCTATCAATGCTGGCCTGGGCGGCTTCTGGCCGCTGCTGATCCTAGCGCTGCTGGCGTTCCCGATGACCTACTACGCACACCGTGGCCTGACGCGTTTTGTCTTGTCGGGCCGTGCGGGCTCGGACATCACCGAGGTGGTTGAGGAGCACTTCGGCATCAAGGCCGGTGCTTTGATCACCTTGCTGTACTTCTTCGCGATTTTCCCAATTCTGCTGATCTACAGTGTGGCGCTGACCAATACGGTGGGCAGCTTCATGTCGCACCAATTGCACATTGAACCGCCACCTCGGGCGCTGCTGTCGTTTGTGCTGATCCTTGGCCTGCTGGCCGTGGTGCGTTGCGGCGAACAGGTGATCGTCAAGGCCATGAGCCTGATGGTGTATCCGTTTATTGTCGCCTTGCTGTTCCTGGCGGTGTATCTGGTCCCGCACTGGAATGGCGGGATCCTGAGCACTGCCAGCACCGTGCCGGCGCCGTCGGCGCTGCTGCATACGCTGTGGCTGGCGATTCCGGTGATGGTGTTCTCGTTCAACCACTCGCCGATCATCTCGGCCTTCGCCGTTGACCAGAAACGCCAGTACGGCGCCCATGCCGAGGAGCGTAGCTCGCAGATTCTGTCCCGTGCCCACCTGTTGATGGTGGCGATGGTGATGTTCTTCGTATTCAGCTGCGTACTGACGTTGTCGCCAGGCCAACTGGCCGAGGCAAAGGCGCAGAACCTGTCGATCCTGTCTTACCTGGCCAACCACTTCGATAACCCGACCATCGCCTTTGCCGCGCCGTTGATTGCGTTCGTCGCGATTGCCAAGTCGTTCCTGGGTCACTACATCGGCGCCAGCGAAGGCCTCAAGGGCCTGATCGTCAAGAGCGGCCGCCGCCCGGGTGCCAAGGCCCTGGACCGCATGACCGCGGGCTTCATGCTGGTGGTGTGCTGGATCGTCGCCACGCTGAACCCGAGCATCCTGGGAATGATCGAGGCCCTGGGTGGGCCGATCATCGCTTCGATCCTGTTCCTGATGCCGATGTATGCGATTCGCAAGGTGCCAGCCATGGCCAAGTACCGTGGGCAGGCGTCCAATGTCTTTGTCACGGCGGTAGGCTTGGTGGCGATTACAGCGGTGGTGTATTCCTTGATGGCGTAAGCCTCAAGGCTGTACAGCGCTAAAAGGTGGGTTTGTGTGGGAGCTGGCAAGCCAGCTCCCACATTTGTTTTGTGGTGTGTCCAAAACTCCCTACCTCGCCGAGATCCCCTGTGTGGGCTTGCCCGCGATGAGGCCACAACAGGCCCCACATTTCTCCAGGCATAAAAAAACGCCGCGTACCTTGCGATACGCGGCGTTTTTACATCAGCAGACCTTAGGCTTGAACCACCGGAATGTTGGCGCTTGCAGCGATTTTGCGGAACTCTGCGATCTGGTCGAAGTTCAGGTAGCGGTAGACGTCACTGGCCATGGTGTCCAGTTTGGCCGCGTAGCCCATGTACTCTTCGACGGTCGGCAGGCGACCCAGTGTGGAGGCGACTGCCGCCAGCTCAGCCGAGGCCAGGTAGACGTTGGCGCCATCACCCAGACGGTTCGGGAAGTTACGGGTCGACGTCGACACTACGGTCGAATTCGGCTCAACACGTGCCTGGTTACCCATGCACAGCGAGCAGCCCGGCATTTCCATGCGCGCGCCAGCCTTGCCGTAGATGCCGTAGTAGCCTTCTTCGGTCAGTTGGTGAGCGTCCATCTTGGTCGGCGGCGACAGCCACAGACGGGTTGGCAACTGACCCTTGACCTGTTCCAGCAACTTGCCGGCAGCGCGGAAGTGACCGATGTTGGTCATGCACGAACCGATGAACACTTCGTCGATCTTCTCGCCAGCCACGCTGGACAGCAGACGGGCATCGTCCGGGTCGTTTGGTGCGCAGAGGATTGGCTCGTTGATGTGTGCCAGGTCGATCTCGATGACTTCGGCGTATTCGGCGTCGGCATCGGCTTCCATCAGTTCTGGGTTGGCAACCCAGGCTTCCATCGCTTGGGCACGACGTTCCAGGGTACGCGCATCGCCGTAGCCTTCACCGATCATCCAGCGCAGCAGGGTGATGTTGGAGTTCAGGTACTCGGTCACGGAGTCTTTCGACAGCTTGATGGTGCAACCGGCAGCCGAACGTTCGGCCGAGGCGTCGGACAGTTCGAAAGCCTGTTCCAGCGTCAGGTCGTTCAGGCCTTCGATTTCCAGGATGCGGCCGGAGAAGGCGTTTTTCTTGCCTTTCTTCTCAACGGTCAGCAGGCCGGACTGGATCGCGTAGTAAGGAATGGCATGAACCAGGTCACGCAGGGTGATGCCAGGTTTCATTTTGCCTTTGAAGCGCACCAGGATCGATTCCGGCATGTCCAGTGGCATCACGCCAGTGGCTGCGGCGAACGCGACCAGGCCAGAACCGGCCGGGAACGAGATGCCCATCGGGAAACGGGTGTGGGAGTCACCACCGGTACCCACGGTGTCCGGCAGCAGCATGCGGTTCAGCCAGCTGTGGATGATGCCGTCGCCTGGACGCAGCGATACACCGCCACGGGTCATGATGAAGTCAGGCAGGGTGTGGTGGGTGGTCACGTCGATCGGCTTTGGATAGGCCGCGGTGTGGCAGAAGGACTGCATCACCAGATCGGTCGAGAAGCCCAGGCACGCCAGGTCTTTGAGTTCGTCACGGGTCATGGGACCTGTGGTGTCCTGGGAGCCGACGGTGGTCATCTTCGGTTCGCAGTAAGTACCTGGGCGAACGCCTTTGCCTTCTGGCAGGCCGCAGGCCTTGCCGACCATTTTTTGCGCCAGGGTGAAACCCTTGCCAGTGTCGACAGGTGCTTCAGGCAGCTTGAACAGGTCGGTAGGGCCCAGGCCCAGTTCGGTGCGCGCCTTCTCGGTCAGGCCACGGCCGATGATCAGCGGGATACGGCCGCCGGCACGGACTTCGTCCAACAGGACCGGGGTCTTCATTTCGAAGGTGGTCAGGACTTCATCGGTGCCGTGCTTGCAGACTTTGCCAGCATGCGGGTACAGGTCGATCACGTCGCCCATGTGCATGTTGGTGACGTCGAATTCGATTGGCAGTGCGCCAGCATCTTCCATGGTGTTGTAGAAGATTGGAGCGATCTTGCTGCCGAAGCAGAAGCCGCCAGCGCGCTTGTTCGGCACGTAAGGAACGTCGTCGCCGAAGAACCACAGTACCGAGTTGGTCGCCGACTTACGGGACGAACCGGTACCGACCACGTCACCGACGTAGGCGATCGGGAAGCCCTGGCCGCGCATTTCTTCGATCTGCTTCATCGGGCCGGTCTTGCCTTGCTCGTCCGGCACGATGCCTTCACGAGCCATTTTCAGCATGGCCAAGGCGTGCAGCGGGATGTCAGGGCGGGACCAGGCATCGGGAGCAGGGGACAGGTCATCGGTGTTGGTTTCGCCGGTGACCTTGAACACGCGCAGGCTGATCTTGTCGGCCAGGGTCGGGCGGTTCTTGAACCACTCGCCGTCGGCCCAGGACTGGATCACTTCCTTGGCGTGCTGGTTGCCGTTCTTGGCTTTTTCCGCGACGTCGTGGAAAGCATCGAACATCAGCAGGGTGTGCTTGAGCTGGGCAGCTGCAACGGCGGCCAGTTCGGCGTCGTCCAACAGCTCGACCAGGGTCACGATGTTGTAGCCGCCTTGCATGGTGCCGAGCAGTTCAACAGCGCGCTTTTTGTCGATCAGGGGAGAAGAGACTTCGCCCTTGGCCAGGGCAGACAGGAAACCGGCCTTGACGTAGGCAGCTTCGTCAACGCCTGGTGGAATGCGGTTGGTGATCAGGTCAACGAGGAACTCTTCTTCGCCAGCCGGGGGATTTTTCAGCAGCTCAACCAGGCCTGCGGTTTGTTCGGCGTTTAGCGGCTGGGGAACGATACCCAGGGCTGCACGCTCTTCGATATGTTTGCGGTAGGCTTCAAGCACAGTTATTACCCTCATCAGTGGTCCCACGGGACGCTCATCCAGACATGCACGGCACGCATGCGCTCGGGGGCTTTTTGGGCCGTAGAGCCAGCGCTGCCGGCATTTCTCACAGAAGCTGCTTTCAAAGTTTTACGCCTGCAGAACGGAGCTGATGAGGGTTGGCGCTGGTTATTTAAAAGGGTAAATAACCAGCGCCAACACCGTTCTGAAGGAACGACTGTGCTCGTGACGCTTTGAAAACAGCTTCCAACGGATTATTTGGCGCCTTACAAGGCCGGATGATTCTACGGCAAAAAAATTCTAAAGGTAAGTTGCCGCAGCAAGTTTGCAGGGTGATGAACCTTAGACAAAGGGCTAACATGGGCCACTGTTTCTGATTCGTGCGTTGCCACCCATGTCCAACCAAACCATCAAGACCCCCTGCATCGGCCTGTGCTCCACGGTCTACGGCGATCTCGTGTGCCGCGGCTGCAAGCGTTTCCACCACGAGGTGATCCAGTGGAACGGCTATGGCGAGGAAGAAAAACGTGCCGTATGGCTGCGGCTTGAGCAACTGCTGGTGCAGGTCATGGCGGGCAAACTGGAGGTTTTCGATCCCAAACAGCTGCGTTGGCAGCTGGAGCAGCGCAAAATCCGCTTTGTGCCGCACCAGTCCGAATACTGCTGGGCCTACCAGTTGATCGCCCGGGGCGCGCGGGTGATCAACAACCTGGAAGCCTATGGGATGGTGCTGATGCCGGAGTTTCGCGACTGGAACCTGCCGGAACTGCGCGATGCCATTGATCGGGAGTTTTTTATCCTGTCCGAGGCGCATTACCAGCGTTACATCGCGCCTGGGTTCCTCAAGGATGCACTTTCTGGCTGAAGACACCGCTCCCACATTTTTGATCTTTGTTATTCCTGGCTGGCCAGTTCCTCCAGGTGATCGATGATGCTCTGGGGCTTGAGCACCAGCACATCACTCTCCAGCGCATCCAGCACCACTTCCGCCGTATTGCCAATCAACGCCCCGGAAATCCCGGTGCGCGCCACGGTGCCAATGATCGTGACCGCCGCGCGCAATTTATGGGCAGCGTGGGGAATCAGCACATCGGCCGGGCCTTCTTCGATATGCAGGCGGCTGTCATCAATGTCGAATTTGGCCTGGAACGCCTTGCACTGCTCGCGATAGCGGGCTTCGATGGTTTCCTTGAGCTGGAACACCGGATCCGCGGCCGACAACATGGGCGACGGATGGGCGCTGATCACATGCAACTGACCCTTGGCCAGGCTGGCAATGCTAAAGCCATGATCGACAATGGCGGCGTGCAGGGCTTTATGCTCGTTATCGAGGTTGCCCACGTCGATGGCCGCCAGGATCACACCGTCGGTCCATGGGGTCGCGGTCTTGACCAACAGCACTGCCGCTGGGCACAAGCGCAAGAGCTTCCAGTCATCCGGCGTCAGCAGGGCCTTTTTCAACGGGCTGTCGGGGTAATGCTGCTTGATCACCAATGCGCAACCTTCAGCCTGCTGCACGTCGATGATGGTTTCGTGCCGGTTGTTGCTCCAGGCCTGTTCGGTGCTGACGCTGTAGCCGTCGGCCACCAATTGTTCCTTGAGCAAGCTCAGCAATGCCGAATGCTCATGTTTTCTGTCGCACACCAGCAAATGCAGGCGGGCGTCGGTCACCCCGGCAATCAGCTTGGCGCGCTTGAGGGCCAGGCTTTCCGAATGTTCGGGCTCGATGATCACCAGGATTTTGCCAATTTCGTTCATGAGCGGGATCTCCAGGGGTGGGAAGGGCAAGGCTTGGAACAACTATAGTTGTTGCCCGCCGTACGTCATGTTGATGCACATCAAGGCCCGTGACTGGTGGTCTGCGGCGGGGTCGGTATAATCGGCGGCCTTTTGTGATCCTTTGCCCGTGAGCCCGATGAACCTGCCCGAAATCCACGACTTCCTCGGTTGCCGCACCCCCGACGCCTGGGTCCAGGCGGCACTGGCCGACCAGGAAACGATGCTGATCGACCACAAGAACTGCGAGTTCAAGGCCGCCAGCACCGCCTTGAGCCTGATTGCCAAGTACCACTCCCATGTCGACCTGATCAACATGATGTCGCGCCTGGCCCGCGAAGAACTGGTGCACCACGAGCAGGTCATGCGCCTGATGAAAAAGCGCAAGATCGAGCTGCGTCAGTTGCATGCCAGCCGGTATGCCTCGGGCTTGCGCAAGGTGGTACGCAGCCACGAACCGGTCAAGCTGGTGGATACCCTGGTGGTGGGCGCCTTTATCGAAGCCCGTAGTTGCGAGCGTTTCGAAGCGCTGGTGCCACATTTGGACGAAGAACTCGGCAAGTTCTACTTTGGCCTGCTGAAAAGCGAGGCACGGCACTTCCAGGGTTACCTGAAGCTGGCCTATCAGTATGGTGAGGCCAAGGACGTTGCCCAGGTGATCGAACGGGTGCGTGCCGCCGAGCAGGAGTTGATCGAGTCGCCGGACGTCGAGTTCCGTTTCCACAGCGGCGTGCCAGCCTGAGGCTAACCCCCCGTAAAAGACTGCGGGCTATTTGTTAAAAACTCTTAAAAACATGAAGTTTGCGCCAAAGCCCCCCGGCAAAGGGGTTGGGTGCGCGTGTCGACCGGTGTTGGCCCCTATAATGCGCGCACTTCAATCAGTGCTCGTACAGTGGAAGCTTATGGAAAACTTGGGTCTTGGCAGGGTATTGCTCGTTGAGGATGATCAGAAGCTCGCAGGGCTGATTGCGCACTTCCTGTCCCAGCACGGGTTTGAGGTGTCGACCGTGTATCGCGGGGATCAGGCCTTGGCGGCCTTTCTCGCATTCAAGCCCAAGATCGTCGTCCTTGACCTGATGCTGCCAGGCCAGAGCGGCCTGCATGTGTGTCGCGAAATTCGTAATGTGTCCGACACCCCCATCGTGATCCTCACCGCCAAGGAAGACGACCTGGACCACATCCTCGGCCTGGAGTCCGGCGCCGATGACTATGTCATCAAGCCCATCAAGCCTGCGGTGCTGCTGGCGCGCCTGCGGGCCCTGCAACGGCGCCAGGCGCCCGAGCCGACCGTGCGTGGTTCGCTGGCGTTCGGCCAGTTGGCGATTGATCGCAGCTGCCGGGGGGTGAGCCTGGGTGACGAGAAGATCGACCTGACTACCATGGAGTTCGAGTTGTTGTGGTTGCTGGCCAGCAGCGCGGGGAAGATCCTCTCGCGTGACGATATTCTCAACCGCATGCGCGGGATCGCCTTCGATGGGCTCAACCGCAGTGTCGATGTGTATATCAGCAAGCTGCGCAGCAAACTCAACGACAACCCCCGCGAGCCCGTGTGCATCAAGACCATCTGGGGCAAGGGCTACCTGTTCAATCCGTTTGCCTGGGAGGTCTAGCCAGATGCTGCGCCTGTTCCTGCGTCTTTACATCATCCTGGCCCTGGGGTTGGCCGGGGCGATCTGGCTGGTGAACTACACCTTCGACGAATTGCTGCCCGAAGCCAACGAAACCTACAACCGTGAAGCCATGCGCGGTCCGGCCTACGGCCTGGTGGAGCAGTTGCGCCCGTTGCCGGCTGGCGAGGCCCGCGTGGTGCGCCTGGCCGAGCTGCAAAAGCACTATGGCTTGCGCCTGGGGTTTATTGACCGCGACGCCGCCGGGCTCGACCCCCGCGAACAACAATTACTGGCAGACGGCAAGTTGGTGGTGCGCGGCGATTTCATGGAATTCATTACTGAAATCGACGGCGGCGTGCAGTTGCTTGAGGTCAAGCTGCCGGTGGAACCGCGCTGGCTGTACCTATGGGCCTACAGCTTATTGGGCTTGTGCCTGGCCATCGTCCTGTATTTCTGGGTGCGCCCGCACTGGCGTGACCTGGAGCACATCCGCCTGGCGGCCCAACGTTTTGGTGACAATGACCTGGGCTCGCGCATCCTGTTGCCGCGCCGCTCCACCGTGCGTGAGTTGGCCGGGCACTTCAACCAGATGGCCGAGCGCATCGAGCACCTGATCGCCAACCAGCGCGAACTGACCAATGCGGTGTCCCATGAGTTGCGCACACCGATTGCGCGCCTGTCGTTCGAGCTCGATCAGCTCAAGCAGGAAGCGGATCCGCGCCAGAGTCGCGCGCTGATTGGCGACATGTACGCCGACCTTGGCGAGCTGGAGGAAATGGTTTCCGAACTGTTGACCTACGCCAGCCTGGAGCGTGGTGCAACGCAGGTCACCCGGGAGAATATCGAAGCCCACAGCTGGCTCGACAGTGTGATCGGCAGCGTGGCCCTGGAAGCGGAGGCCGAAGGCGTGCAGTTGTCACTGCGCACCTGTGAAGTTGATTTCATCCAGATCGAGCCGCGATTTATGGCGCGCGCGGTGATCAACCTGCTGCGCAACGCCATTCGTTACGCCGAGCATCGGGTGGAGGTGTCGCTGGTCAGGTTTGGCGATGGGTATGAGGTCCGTGTCTGCGACGACGGCCCCGGCGTTCCCGAGGACGGCCGGGAGAAAATCTTCCAGCCCTTTATGCGCCTGGACGCCAGCCGTGACCGTCGCACCGGTGGCTTCGGCCTGGGGTTGGCATTGGTGCAGAGGGTGAGCCAGTGGCACGGCGGGCAGGTACAGGTCCTGGATTCGCATTGGGGTGGGGCGTCGTTCCGCATGACCTGGGCTTATGCCGACTGATCCTGCATCGATCAAAAATGTGGGAGCGGCGGTGCGACGATTCGACTTGCTCACGAAAGCGGTGGATCAGTCAGTACATCTGTTACTGATTCACCGCTTTCGCGAGCAAGCCCGCTCCCACACAAGCCTATTGCATCAGAAGGTGTAGTTCAGCACACCCATCACCGACGTCTGCATCCTGCGCTCGACAATCGGGCTTTTACCCGCATCACCGGACAAATACTGCATATCCAGCTGGGTGGAAAAGGTGGTCTGGTCGCTGATGGGCAGGGTCCAGCTCACATTCAAGCCGCGGCTGACCATCCCGCCCTTGGCGTCATACGCGCGAAAGCGGCTGCGCTGGGCCTGGCCTGGGGTCACGCCATACCAGGTCTGCACATAGTTGCTATCGCCAAAACGGCTGTTGAGGCTGGCGTCCACGGTGCCGTAGTCACCGTCATACAGGTTGGTGCCGATGCTCAGCTCTAACGAGGTGAACGCCTTGCCGCTGTCTTTCTTGTCGTCTTCCTCCAAGGCATGTTCCAGGGTCGCGCCCAGGATCGCCGAGCCCAAGGTGTAGCTGGCGCTGACGCCGATCTGCGGCCGCGACTTGATATCGCCCATGCCCTTGAGTCGATCGGAGCCGAGGTGGCCGCTTTTCTTCTTGTCCTTGCGCGACGCACTGGCCCCGACGTAGGCGCTGAAGCTGGCGTTGTCATCCTCATAGCCCCAACCCAGCCCCGTATTGGTGTCGAGGAAAATCCCCCACGGACTGACGATTTGCCCGCCCAGCACTGGCAAGGTCGTCCGCTCATCGCTGCCGCTATAGCGCGGCATGCTGGCTACGCCGGCCTGAAGGCTGTACTCCCAGTCTGCCGCGGTGGACAGTTGGGCCCAGGTAACCAGCCACAGTGACGTGGCAGACAGGTAGATCGTTTTTGTACGCATGATGGCCTTCATCGTTCTATCGAAGGCTCAAATGCTAGGCAGTGGGTGTCCAACGGTCTTTGACAGCTTTGTCGGGAAACTGTCAAAGACTGTTAAGCGCGGGTTTCAGCCTGTTGGCTCTGAGCGCAAAGTGGCAATCAGCGCCTTGATCGCCCCCGGCAGGGCATCCAGTTCGCGTACCAGAATGCTGCGCTCGCGCACCGCCCAGCTTTCATCGAGCTTGACGGTCACCAGTTGCATGGTCCGGCTGTGCCGTACGGCAGCGGACTCGGGGATGATGCCGATGCCGACCCCGGCTTCGACCATCCGGCAGATGGCCTCGAAGCTCGACATCTGGATACGCAGTGACAGCTGCTTGCCCAGGCGCTCGACGTGTTCACGCAAGAAACTGAGCAAGGTGCTGCCTTCGTGCAGGCCGATATGTTGATAGGCCAGGGTTTGCTCCAGGGTGACCGCCGGCTGGTTGGCCAAGGGATGGCCCACCGGCACCGTCAGCACCAGGTGGTCGGTGCTGAAATGCAATACCTGCAAGCCCGGTGCCTGCACGGGGCCGGCGATGATACCCATGTCACTGGTGCCGTCGAGCACGCCGCGCACGATGTCGCGGGACAGGCGCTCTTGCAGGTCGACCGTGACACCCGGGCGCTGGGAGAGGAAGCCAGCGAGGATTTCCGGGAGAAACTCGGTGACCGCCGTGGTGTTGGCGAAGATGCGGATATGCCCGGCGGAGTCGGCGCCATATTGGGTGAATTCGCTTTTCAGGTAATCGACCTGGCGCATGATCAGTCGTGCGTGATGCAGCAGTCGCTCGCCGGCCGGGGTGATTTCCACGCCGCGACTGTCACGGTACAGCAGGCGCGTATCCAGTTGGCCCTCCAGGGCCTTGATCCGGGCACTGGCCGCCGCCGGCGAGAGAAACGCGCGTTTGGCGCCCTGGGTCAGGCTGGGGGATTCGGCGATATGGATAAACAGGCGCAGGTCGGCCAGGTCGAAGTGCATGCAAGGCTCCCGGGTAAGGACGGCGGCGTTCAGCATAACCGAACGCTGGTTTATTGAAATGCAAATTCTCAGAACGGCCAGGCGCTTGCATGATCCGTGGCAGACACCCACTGCCCGAGGACCTGCACCCGATGAGCGCCACTGATTGGATCGGCCGAAGCGAAACCACCCGCGACCATTTGAGCTGTAACCTACTCAAGCGTATTGCCGCCACCTTCGGCGAGGCGGTGCCGGACGACGGAGCGGATTTACCACCGCTATGGCAGTGGTGTTTCTTCCAGGACCCGTTGCCGGAAACCGCCCTGGGTGCCGATGGCCATCCGGCCCGGGGCGGGTTCCTGCCGCCGGCCGATAACCGCAACCGCATGTGGGCCGGCGGGCGTATCGAATTTTTGCATGCCCTGCGTGCCGGGGAGGCGGCAACCCGCGTGTCGACCATCACCCAGGTCGAGGAAAAGACCGGTCGCAGTGGCTCGTTGCTGTTCGTCACCGTGCGCCACGATTATTCCCAGGACGGCCGCCTGGCGATCCGCGAAGAGCAGGACATCGTCTACCGCGAGCCCACGCCGCCCAAGTCGGGCAGCGGTGATGCCCTGGTCCGGGGCGAGTGGCTTGAGGTGATCGAGCCCACGCCGACCCTGCTGTTTCGCTACAGCGCCGTGACCTTCAACGGCCACCGCATTCACTACGACTACCCCTACGTGACCGGCACCGAAGGCTATTCGGGACTGGTGGTGCATGGGCCGCTGATTGCCACCTTGAGCCTGCGTGCCTTTTGCCGAGCGCATCCCGAAGCGACTTTGCGCCGGTTCGCCTATCGCGGCGTGCGCCCGTTGATTGCGCCGCAGCCGTTTGAAGTGGGCGGGCGGGTGACGGCGGCCGGTGTTGCCCAGCTATGGGCCGGTAACGCCGACGGCCTGGCGCAGCAAGCTGAAGTGCATTTCGAATAATCCAAGAACAACAGGCGGAGAGCCGTTTATGAACCCCAATGACAACGAAGAACTCAACGCCATCCGCGAAGGCGTGCGGGCCTTGTGCGCTGAATTCGACGCCGCTTACTGGCGCAAAGTCGATGAAGAAAAGGGCTTTCCCGAAGCCTTCGTCAAGGCCCTGACCGATGCTGGCTGGCTGTCGGCGATGATTCCCGAGGAATACGGTGGCTCCGGCCTGGGCCTGGCCGAAGCCTCGGTGATCCTTGAGGAAGTCAACCGCTGCGGCGGCAACTCCGGCACTGTCCACGGCCAGATGTACAACATGTTCACCCTGCTGCGTCACGGCAGCGAGGCGCAAAAGCGCTTCTACCTGCCCAGGCTGGCCAGTGGCGAATTGCGCCTGCAGTCCATGGCTGTCACCGAGCCCACCACCGGCACCGACACCACCAAGATCAAGACCACCGCAATCAAGCGTGGCGACAAATACGTGATCAATGGGCAGAAGGTGTGGATCTCGCGGGTGCAGCATTCCGACCTGATGATTCTGCTGGCGCGCACCACGCCGCTGGCCGAGGTGAAGAAAAAGTCCGAAGGCATGTCGATCTTCCTGGTGGACCTGCGCGAAGCCATCGGCAACGGCCTGACCGTGCAGCCCATCGCCAATATGGTCAACCACGAGACCAACGAGTTGTTCTTCGACAACCTGGAATTGCCCCTGGACAGTTTGATCGGCGAGGAGGGCAAGGGCTTCAAATACATCCTCGACGGCTTGAATGCCGAGCGCACGCTGATCGCCGCCGAGTGCATCGGCGACGGCCGCTGGTTTATCGAAAAGGCCAGTGCCTATGCCCGGGATCGCGTGGTGTTTGGCCGGCCTATCGGGCAGAACCAGGGCGTACAGTTCCCGATAGCCCAAGCCCATATCGAGATCGAAGCGGCGGACCTGATGCGCTGGCGTGCCTGCGAGGAATACGACAGCGGCGTGAATGCCGGGGCCAGCGCCAACATGGCCAAGTACCTGGCGGCCAAGGCGTCCTGGGAAGCGGCCAATGCCTGCCTGCAAACCCATGGTGGTTTTGGTTTTGCCTGCGAGTACGACGTGGAGCGCAAATTCCGCGAGACGCGCCTGTACCAGGTGGCGCCGATCTCCACCAACCTGATCCTGTCTTACGTGGCCGAGCATTTGCTCGAACTGCCGCGCAGCTTTTGAGGGCCTGCACATGAGCCATACCCAAGCCTTGTGTCGGTTCCTTGCCGAGTTGAATTACCCGCAATTGCCCGAGGCGGTGCTGGCACGTACCGAAGATCTTTACCTGGATTGGCTGGCCTCGGCGCTGGCCAGCCAAGGCGCGCACCCGATTCCATTATTTGAACGCTATGCGCAAAAGATGGGCCCGGCCACAGGACCTGCGCAAGTGATCGTCAACGCAGGCAGCAGCAGTGCGTATTTCGCAGCGCTGGTGAACGCAGCCTCATCGCACCTGGTGGAGCAGGATGACTTGCACAACAGCTCGGTGTTGCACCCGGCGACTGTGGTGTTCCCCGCTGCCCTGGCCGCTGCGCAAGACCTCGGCAAATCCGGTCGCGAGTTGCTGCTGGCCTCGGTGGCCGGTTATGAGGCCGGGATTCGTATCGGCGAATTCATGGGCCGTTCCCACTACCGCATCTTCCACACTACGGCCACGGTCGGCACCCTGGCGGCGGCGGTGGCGGTCGGTAAGTTGCTGGCGTTCAACGAGGAGCAGTTTATCAATCTGCTCGGCAGCGCCGGCACCCAGGCTGCCGGGCTCTGGGAGTTCCTGCGCGATGCTGCCGACTCCAAGCAATTGCACACGGCCAAGGCCGCTGCGGATGGCTTGCTTGCCGCGTACCTGACGGCGGATGGCCTGAGCGGTGCGCGCAATATCCTTGAAGGCGACCAGGGTTTGGCAGCGGGCATGTCCACCGACGCGCAGCCGAGCAAATTGTCGGCTGGCCTCGGTAGCCGCTGGGCGCTGCTGGAAACTTCGTTCAAGTTCCACGCCTCGTGCCGCCATACCCACCCGGCCGCCGATGCGTTGCTGGACTTGATGCAGCGCGAAGGACTGGCCGCTGCGGATATCGCCAAGGTCGAGACGCGTGTGCATCAGGGCGCCATCGATGTACTCGGCCGCGTGACGGTGCCGGCCAGCGTACACCAGGCCAAATTCTCCATGGGCACCGTGCTCGGCCTGATAGCCGTGCATGGCAAGGCCGGGCTCACCGAGTTTCACCAGTTGGCCCTGAGCGATCACGCCGTCGCTGCGTTTCGTGACAAGGTCTGCATGACCCTCGACCACGAAGTCGACGACGCCTATCCGCAACGCTGGCTGGGCCGCGTCACCGTGACCTGTGTCGATGGCCGCACATTGCACGGCGCGATTGACGAGCCCAAGGGTGACCCGGGCAACACCCTGAGCCGTGGGCAGTTGGCGGACAAGTTCCAGCGCCTCTGCCAGTTCAGCGGTGCCCGCACGCCGGCCCAGGCCAGCGCCTTGATCGAAAAAACCTGGAACCTGCGCAATGCCGTGTCCATGGCCCATTGGCTTTGAGGAATTGTCATGACTGCTAATCAACGGCCGCTGGACGGCATTACCGTGGTCAGCCTGGAGCACGCGATAGCGGCGCCATTCTGTACCCGTCAACTGGCCGACCTAGGCGCGCGCGTGATCAAGATCGAACGCCCGGGCAGCGGTGATTTCGCCCGTGGCTATGACGAGCGTGTGCGCGGCCTGGCCTCGCATTTTGTGTGGACCAACCGCTCCAAGGAAAGCCTGACCCTGGACCTCAAGCAGGATGAGGCCGGTGCAATCCTCGACACGTTGCTGGCCGATGCCGACGTACTGGTGCAGAACCTCGCGCCCGGAGCTGCGGCGCGTATGGGGCTGTCGTTCGAGGCGCTGCAGGTGCGTTTTCCACGGCTGATTGTCTGCGATATTTCCGGTTATGGCGAAGGCGGGCCCTACGAGAAAAAGAAGGCCTATGACCTGCTGATCCAGAGTGAGGGCGGCTTTCTTTCGGTGACCGGTGGCCCCGGTGAAGACCAGATGGCCAAGGCCGGTTGTTCCATCGCCGATATCTCCGCCGGCATGTATGCCTACAGCGGCATCCTCTCGGCCCTGCTGCTGCGCGGCAAGACCGGCAAGGGCAGCCGCATCGACGTGAGCATGCTGGAAAGCCTGGTGGAGTGGATGGGGTATCCGATGTACTACGCCTTCGAGGGCGCTCCCCAGCCACCGCGTGCCGGTGCTGCGCATTCGACGATCTACCCATATGGGCCGTTTCCCACGGGCGACGGCGGCACCGTGATGCTCGGTTTGCAGAACGAGCGCGAATGGGCAGCGTTTTGCGACAAGGTGCTGCTCACGCCTGAGCTTGCGACGGATGAGCGCTTCTCGGCCAACTTCAAGCGGTCGGCCAATCGCGAAGTGCTGCGCCAGATCATTGTCACAAGTTTTGCCCAACTCGACGCGCACGCTGTGATCCAGCGCCTGGAAGATGCGCAGATCGCCAGTGCGCGGGTCAACGATATGCAAGGCGTGTGGGATCACCCGCAACTCAAGGCCCGTGACAGCTGGCGTGAAGTCGACAGCCCGGCCGGGCCCTTGCCGTCGCTGCTGCCGCCGGGACGCAATAGCGCATTTACCCCGCGCATGGACGCTGTGCCTGCGCTGGGGCAACACAACCAAGGGATTCTCCAGCGCTTGGGTTACACCCGTGAGGCCATCGAATCCCTGAATACTCGCGGCATCATCTAACCGGCTCCTACAGGAGGGGTGAAAACAGGAAGGTCAGTTATGAAGCATTCTATTGTGCGCTCCGCGCTGTTCGTGCCGGGCAGCCGCCCTGAGCGTTTTGCCAAGGCCCTGGCCAGTGGCGCTGATGCAGTGATTGTGGATTTTGAAGACGCGGTGCAAGAGCCGCTCAAGCGCCAGGCGCGGGACAACCTTGGCGCATTCTTGCAAGCCCATCCTGACGCCCGGGTGTGGGTACGGATCAACGCACCGGAGCATGATGAACACTTTGAGGACGTGGCGTTCTGCAAAACCCATGCAAACGTCGCAGGCGTGCTGCTACCGAAGGTGGAAAGTGCGGCGCAGGTGGCAGTAGTGGCCGCCGCTGGCAAGCTGATCTGGCCGATTATCGAAAGTGCCAAGGGCCTTCTGGCTATTGCCGAAATTGCCCATGCGCCACAGGTGCAGCGCCTGTCGTTTGGGGGACTGGACCTGGCGCTGGACCTGAACCTGAGCAGCCACTCGGCGGCGGCCAATTTTGCCCTTGATCAGGCACGCCTGGCGCTGATCGTGCACTCCCGCGCTGCCGGCCTGGAGGCTCCGCTGGACGGCGTACACCCGGCCATCGACGACCCCGAGGGCCTGCGCCACTCGATCCGACATGCCTATGAAATGGGTTTTACCGGGGCGCTGTGTATCCACCCCAAACAGGTGCCGGTGATCCATGCAGCCCTGGCGCCGAGTGCGGCGGACCTGGCCTGGGCCCAGCGGGTGGTGGATGCCGGTGTCCATGGGGCAGGGGCCTATCAGATCGATGGGCAGATGGTGGATGCGCCGGTGTTGTTGCGGGCGCAAAGGCTGCTGGCAGCCCAGCTCTGACTGACCCAACCTGATCTGAATGTAGGCGCTGGAGCTGCATTGTGCCTAGGGTTGGCGTTCGGCTTGGCCGAACGCAGGGTTCAAATATTTGAAATTCACTACACGCGTGACATCAGGCACCTTGCCTGACACCACCACAACAATAAAAAGGTGATTCCCATGCTCAAGCTTTCTCGGGCGCTGTTGTGCGCCGCCACGTTGTTTGCCGCAGGCCTGGCCCAGGCGGCGGATCCGATCGTCATCAAGTTCGCCCACGTGGTTGCCGAAAACACCCCAAAAGGCCAGGGCGCGCTGCTGTTCAAGAAGCTTGTCGAAGAACGCTTGCCGGGCAAGGTCAAGGTCGAGGTGTACCCCAACTCGTCACTGTTTGGCGACGGCAAGGAAATGGAAGCGCTGCTGCTGGGCGACGTACAGATGCTGGCGCCGTCCCTGGCCAAGTTCGAGCAATACACCAAGCAAGTGCAGATCTACGACCTGCCATTCCTGTTCAATGACCTGGCCGCCGTCGACCGTTTCCAGGCCGCCGAGGGCAAGCAACTGCTGACGTCGATGCAGGACAAGAACATCCTCGGCCTGGCGTATTGGCACAACGGGCTCAAGCAACTGTCGGCCAACAAGGCCTTGCATGAACCCAAGGATGCCCGTGGCCTGAAGTTTCGCGTGCAGGCCTCCAGCGTGCTGGAAGAACAGTTCAAGGCGATTCGCGCCAACCCGCGCAAGATGAGTTTTGCCGAGGTCTACCAGGGGTTGCAGACCGGCACCGTCAACGGCACCGAAAACACTTGGTCGAACTACGAAAGCCAGAAGGTCAACGAGGTGCAGAAGTACTTCACCGAGTCCAACCACGGCCTGATCGACTACATGGTGATCACCAACGCCAAGTTCTGGAATGGCCTGACGCCGCAGATCCGCACCGCCCTGGAGCAGGTCATGGTCGAAGTCACCGTCGAGGTGAACAAGCAGGCCGAAGCGCTGAATCAGTCGGCCAAGCAAAAAATCATCGACGCCAAGACCAGCGAAATCATCGAGCTGACCCCTGAGCAACGCCAGCTATGGCGTGAAGCCATGCGCCCGGTGTGGCAGAAGTTCGAGGGGCCGATTGGCGCTGACCTGATCAAGGCCGCGGACGCTGCCAACCAGTGATCGCCTGAGCGACACCGATCAAATGTGGGAGCGGGCTTGCCCGCGATGGCGGCGGCTGAGCCAGTAGAGATGCCTTTTATGCCCTCATCGCGGGCAAGCCCGCTCTCACATTTTGCGACCCCTTTCCCTGTAAGCGAGGTTTTGCCATGCAATCCCTAAGGCGCGTCTGGGAGCATCTGGAGGAAGGTTTTATCGCCTTCCTGCTGGCCGCCATGACCTTGGTGACGTTTGTCTACGTCATGCTCAACAACATCTACACCCTGTTTTTTGCCCTGGCTGACAAGTGGGCCTGGAGCAGTGGCTTTTTCAACGCCCTGGGCGACGGCACCATGACCTGGGCCCAGGACATGACCTGGAGCGTCGCGCTGACCAAGGCGATGTTTGGCTGGCTGATTTTCTTCGGTATTTCCTATGGCGTGCGCACCGCCGGCCACTTGGGCGTGGATGCCCTGGTACGCCTGACGCCACGCCGGGTCCAGCGCCTGCTGGGGATGCTGGCCTGCCTGTGCTGCCTGGCTTACGCCGGGCTGTTCATGGTTGCCAGCTACAAGTGGGTGAGTGCGGTGATGACGGCCGAGATCGGTGCCGAAGACCTCGACCATTTTGGCCTGGAGGTCGGGCATATCGTGCTGATCGTGCCGGTTGGCTTCGCCTTGGTGCTGATCCGCTACCTGGAAATTTTCTACCGCCTGTTTACCCACCGCCAGGTCGGGTTGGGGTTGGCCGATGAAGCCGGTGAAGCCAGCAAATTGGCTGGCAGCCATGAGGAGCGTGACTGATGGCCGTTCTCTGCCTGTTTTTGCTGCTGTTGGTGTTTATGTTTCTCGGCGTGCCCATCGCCATTTCCCTGGGCTTGTCGGGCGCGATGTCGATCCTGATGTTCAGCCAGGATTCGTTGAGTTCCCTGGCGATCAAGCTGTTCGAAACCAGCGACGCCTATACCTTCCTGGCGATTCCGTTCTTCCTGCTGTCGGGGGCGTTCATGACCACCGGTGGCGTGGCGCAACGCCTGATCGATTTTGCCAACGCCTGTGTCGGGCATATCCGCGGTGGCCTGGCGATTGCGGCAGTACTGGCCTGCATGCTGTTTGCCGCGTTGTCCGGTTCATCGCCGGCGACGGTGGCAGCGGTGGGGTCGATTGCCGTGGCCGGCATGGTGCGCTCTGGTTACCCCAAGGAGTTCGGTGCCGGGATCATCTGTAATGCCGGGACCCTGGGGATCCTGATTCCGCCCTCGATCGTGATGGTGGTGTACTCGGCGGCGACGGAAACTTCCGTGGGCAAACTGTTCATGGCCGGGGTGATCCCGGGCTTGCTGCTGGGCCTGATGCTGATGATCGCGATCTACATCGTGGCGCGGATCAAAAAGCTGCCGGCCCAACCCCGGGCGACGTTCAGCCAGTGGCTGGGCTGTGCCCGCCGCGCGTTCTGGGGCCTGTTGCTGTTGGTGATCATCCTGGGTGGTATCTACAGCGGGATGTTCACCCCCACTGAAGCGGCAGCCGTGGCGGCGGTGTACTCGGCGTTTGTCGCGTTGTTCGTGTACAAGGACATGCGCCTCAAGGACTGCCCCAAAGTACTGCTGGAGTCTGGGCGCCTGTCGATCATGCTGATGTTCATCATCGCCAACGCCATGCTGTTTGCCCATGTCCTGACCACCGAACAGATCCCGCAGGAAATCACGGCCTGGGTCATTTCCGAAGGGCTGACCCCGATTGGCTTTTTGCTGATGGTCAACGTGGTGCTATTGATCGCTGGCAGTTTTATGGAGCCATCGGCGATTGTGCTGATCCTGGCGCCGATCTTCTTCCCGATTGCGATGAAGCTGGGCATCGACCCGATTCACCTGGGGATTGTGATGGTGGTGAACATGGAGATCGGCCTGGTGCACCCACCCGTAGGGTTGAACCTGTTCGTGACCTCGGCGGTGACCGGCCTGACCCTGGGCCAGACCATCCGCGCCGCGATGCCGTGGTTGATGATCCTGTTGGCGTTCCTGATCCTGGTGACATACGTGCCGTTTATCTCACTGGCGCTGCCGGGTTGGTTGGGGATGTAGCCCCGCGCCCTAACGCCGCACCATTCCCAGACTTGATTTCAATCAAGGGCTCACTGGCCACCTGCCACCTACCATCGACTTCATATTCCGGCCGTTGAAGTCAGTGAGCCCATGAACCGCCCCAAGCCCTCGACCCTCGCTACTCTGGCTGCAAGTCCTGTCACCTGGCTGGTAGTGCTGGTACTGCTGTTCAGTCTGGCTGGCCCGGCCCAGGCCAAGACCTACGGCGCGATCGAGCAGCAGCGCATCGACAAAATCTTCCCCCAGGCAGACGCCATTTCCGCCCCCGAAGGCCAGTTCAAGGTACGCACGCTGTCGGCCAAAGGTGTGGTCATTGGCTACGTGTTCCAGAGCCTGGATGTGGTGGATATCCCGGCCTATTCCGGCAAGCCGATCAATACCCAGGTGATCCTTGATCTGGCCGGGGTGATTCGTGATGCCTATGTGCTGGAGCACCACGAACCGATTCTGCTGATCGGCATTCCCGAGGCCAAGTTGCATGATTTCACCGCCCGCTACAGCGGGATCAACGTCAAGCAGCGGGTGGTGGTGGGGCGCTCCAGCGACAGCCAGGCGGTGACCGTGGATGCGGTGGCCGGCGCCACGGTGACGGCGATGGTGGTCAATGAAGTGATCATGCGGGCGGCCCATGAAGTGGCGGTGTCGCTCAAGCTGATCGAGGACAAGGCCAGCACTGCGCAGAAAATCGCCCTGGTACGCAGCGACCTGTTCGAACCCGCCAGTTGGGCACAGTTGACCGGCAATGGCGCAGTGCGCCGCCTGCATCTGACGCGCGGGCAGGTGGATGAGGCGTTCAAGGGCGCCGAGGCTGAGGGCGTCGAGGTGGCGGGGCCGGGGCAGGGCGACGAGACGTTTATCGACTTGTATGTCGCTGATCTCAACGCACCGAGCATTGGCCGCAACCTGTTGGGCGAGGCGCAATACCGGGTGCTGATGCAGGGCCTCAAGCCGGGTGAGCAGGCCATCGCGGTGCTGGGGCGTGGTTTGTTTTCATTCAAGGGCTCGGGCTACGTGCGCGGTGGGATTTTTGATCGGGTGCAGTTGCGCCAGTTCGGCAATGTCAGCAGCTTTCGCGATATGGACCACCAGCGGCTGTACGACCTGTTTGCCGAGGGCATGCCCGAGTTCGATGAAATGTCGCTGTTTATCGTGCGGCCCCAGGCGAAATTCGATCCGGGTTCAGCGTGGACCCTGGAGCTGTTGGTGCGGCGCCAGACCGGTCCGGTCAGCGGCACCTTCACCAGCTTTGAATTGCCCTACCAGATGCCCGAGGCCTACCTGGAACGGCCCTTGCCGACCGCCGCCGAGCAGGCTGCCATCGACGAAGCCAACCGGCCGATGTGGCTGACGATCTGGTACCAGAAGCAGTTCCAGATATTGGTGCTGGGCGCTGCCCTGGCGGTGTTGACGGTGATTCTATTCCTGCAGGACAGCCTGGCCCGGCGCCCGCGTCTGCTGCACTGGGTGCGTCGCGGGTATCTGCTGTTTACCGTGGTGTTTATCGGTTGGTACGCCCTGGGGCAGTTGTCGGTGGTCAATGTGCTGACCTTTGTGCATGCGCTGTTCCAGCAGTTCCGCTGGGAGCTGTTCCTCACCGACCCGCTGATCTTCATGCTTTGGGTCTTTACCGCCGCGAGCATCCTGCTGTGGGGGCGCGGGGTGTTCTGTGGCTGGCTGTGTCCATTTGGCGCCTTGCAGGAGCTGATCAACGAGGCGGCACGCAAGCTCAAGGTGCGCCAGTTCGAGCTGCCGTTTGCCGTGCATGAGCGGCTGTGGGCGATCAAGTATTTGATCCTGCTGGGGCTGTTTGGCCTGTCCCTGGAGTCGATGGCCACCGCCGAACGCTTTGCCGAAGTGGAGCCATTCAAGACCGCGATTACCCTGCATTTCGACCGCCAGTGGTGGTTCGTGGCCTATGCGCTGGCGCTGTTGGTGATCAACATCTTCACGCGCAAGGTCTATTGCCGCTATGTCTGCCCGCTGGGCGCGGCGCTGGCAATCCCGAGCAAGTTCCGCCTGTTCGACTGGCTCAAACGGCGCAAGGAATGCGGCGATCCGTGCCAGTTGTGCGCCAAGGAGTGCGAGATCCAGGCGATCCACCCCGACGGTCATATCAACGCCAATGAATGCCACTACTGCCTCGACTGCCAGATGACCTGGCACAACGACCACAAATGCCCGCCCCTGATCAACAAGCGCAAAAAACGCAACAAGGCCGCACCTACCACCGGGCAATTGATCCCGGTGGTGCAGGTGGCGGTGCCTGAATGACGGCCTTGGGCACCCACTTTTCCCCTCTGGAGCACATCATGAACGACAGCGAATCGAAAACAGCCGGGGCCACCCCGGAACCCGAAGGCCTGAGCCGGCGTGGTTTCCTTGGCACTGGCGCAGTCACCGGCGCGGTACTGGCCGGGGCCACGGCCCTTGGTGGCACGGTATTTACCCGCGAGTCCTTTGCGGCGGCGGCCAAGGAAGCCAAGTCGAAGATCCACGTGGGGCCGGGTGAGCTGGACCAGTACTACGGCTTCTGGAGCGGCGGCCACCAAGGCGAAGTACGAGTGCTGGGTGTGCCGTCGATGCGCGAGCTGATGCGCATCCCGGTGTTCAACGTCGACTCGGCCACCGGTTGGGGCCTGACCAACGAGAGCAAGCGCATCCTCGGCGAGGGCGCCAAGTATCAGAACGGCGACTGCCACCACCCGCACTTGTCCACCACCGATGGCCGTTATGACGGCAAATACCTGTTTATCAATGACAAGGCCAACACCCGCGTCGCGCGGATCCGCCTGGACATCATGAAGTGCGACAAGATTGTCACCGTGCCCAACGCCCAGGCGATCCATGGCCTGCGCCTGCAAAAAGTGCCGTACACCAAGTACGTGTTCTGCAACGCCGAGTTCATCATCCCGCACCCCAATGACGGCCACACCTTCGACCTGCAAGACAAAAACAGCTTCACTATGTTCAACGCCATCGACGCGGAAAAAATGGAAATGGCCTTCCAGGTCATCGTCGACGGCAACCTCGACAACGCCGACATGGACTACACCGGCAAATACGCCGCGGCCACCTGCTACAACTCGGAGAAGGCGTCCGACCTGGGTGGCATGATGCGCAACGAGCGTGACTGGGTAGTGGTGTTCAACATCCCGCGCATCGAAGCAGCGATCAAGGCCGGCAAGTTCATCAACCTCGATGGCGTCAAGGTGCCGGTGGTGGACGGGCGCAAGGGCGAGGATGGCAAGGACAGCGAATTCACCCGTTACATCCCGGTGCCGAAGAACCCCCACGGCTGCAACACCTCGCCGGACGGTAAGTACTTTATCGCCAACGGCAAGCTGTCACCGACCTGCACCATCATCGCCATCGACAAGCTCGACGACCTGTTCAGCGACAAGATCAAGGACCCGCGCGGCGTGGTGGTCGGCGAGCCGGAACTGGGCCTGGGGCCGTTGCACACCACCTACGATGGCCGGGGCTTTGCCTACACCACGCTGTTTATCGACAGCCAGGTGGTGAAGTGGAACATCGCCGAAGCCATCCGCGCCTACGGTGGCGAGAAGGTCAACTACATCAAGCAGAAGCTCGATGTGCACTACCAACCAGGCCACAACCACGCCTCGCTGACTGAAACCCGGGACGCCGACGGCCAATGGCTGGTGGTGCTCAGCAAGTTCTCCAAGGACCGCTTCCTGCCCACCGGCCCGTTGCACCCGGAAAACGATCAGTTGATCGACATCTCGGGCGATGAAATGAAACTGGTCCACGACGGTCCGACCTTCGCCGAACCCCACGACTGCGTAATGGCGCGGCGTGACCAGATCAAGACCAAGAAGATCTGGGAACGCAACGACCCGTTCTTTGCCGAAACCGTGGCCATCGCGGCCAAGGACGGGATCAAGCTGGAGACCGATAACAAGGTGATCCGTGATGGCAAGAAAGTGCGGGTGTACATGACCTCCATGGCGCCGACCTACGGCCTGACCGAGTTCACCGTCAAGCATGGCGATGAAGTCACCGTGACCATCACCAATATCGACCAGATCGAGGACGTGACCCACGGTTTTGTCATGACCAACCATGGCGTGAGCATGGAAATCAGCCCGCAGCAGACGTCTTCCATCACCTTCATCGCCGACAAGCCGGGGCTGCATTGGTACTACTGCAGCTGGTTCTGCCATGCGCTGCATATGGAGATGGTCGGGCGGATGTTGGTCGAGCGGACCTAACGGCGAGCGCCCACCAATGTGGGAGCGGGCTTGCTCGCGATGGCGGTGTGCCGGCCAGGAATTACTTGACTGACCCACCGCTTTCGCGAGCAAGCCCGCTCCCACACTAGATCTGTGTCGCTCCATAGATTGGGCTTTGATCAAAAGGAATACTCCGTGGCTCGACCCCTCACGTTATTGACCGGGTTTGTGTGGCTGCTGTCTTCGGCCACAACCAGTGCCGCTGTACTGCCCATCACCGACTTGCCGTTAGTAGCCGCAGGCCCGCACCACTGGCGCCTGCCCGCCGGCGACTACCAGGGCTCTTTCAGCATCGACCAAGCCCTGCAACTGACCTGCGAACCCGGTGCGGTGATCCACAGCCAGGGCTTGGGCAACGGCCTGTTGATCAACGCGCCCGACGTCACCGTCGAGGGCTGTACCTTCCTCGATTGGGGGCATGACCTCACCGCGATGAACGCGGCGATCTTCATCCAGCCTAAGGCCCACAGTGCTGTGATCAAGGGCAACCACATGCGCGGCCAGGGTTTTGGTGTGTGGGTCGATGGCACGGTGGATGTGAGCGTGATCGACAACCAGATCCAGGGCGACCCGGCCATGCGCTCCCAGGACCGGGGCAATGGCATCCACCTGTATGCGGTCAAAGGCGCCCGAGTGATTGGCAACCAGGTGCGCGATGCCCGCGATGGCATCTACATCGACACCTCCAACGGCAACCTGCTGCAAGGCAACACCCTGGAAGACCTGCGCTACGGCATCCACTACATGTTCGCCAACGACAACCAGGTGCTGGGCAACATCACCCGCCGCACCCGCACCGGCTACGCCCTGATGCAAAGCCGCAAGCTGACGGTGATTGGCAATCGCTCCGAACAGGACCAGAACTACGGGATCCTGATGAACTACATCACCTATTCCACCCTGCGCGACAACGTCGTCAACGATGTGCGCGACGGCACCACGGGCGACACCATGATCACCGGTGCCGAAGGCAAGGCGCTGTTTATCTACAACTCGCTGTTCAACAGCATCGAACACAACCACTTCGGGCGCAGTGCGGTGGGCATTCACCTCACGGCCGGCTCCGAAGACAACCGGATTGCGGGCAACGCCTTTGTCGGCAACCAGCGCCAGGTCAAGTACGTGGCCACGCGCTTGCAGGAATGGTCGGCGGATGGTCGCGGTAACTTCTGGAGCGACTACCTGGGTTGGGACCGCAATAACGACGGCCTGGGGGATGTGGCCTATGAGCCCAACGATAACGTCGACCGCCTGCTGTGGCTGTACCCCCAAGTGCGCCTGTTGATGAACAGCCCCGGCATCGAGTTGCTGCGCTGGGTGCAGCGGGCGTTTCCGGTGATCAAGTCGCCGGGGGTGATGGACAGTCATCCGCTGATGAAAGACCCCACGCTATCCCTGCTCAAGGAGCCCGCATGATGCCTGTCGTCGAAATCCAAGGCGTGACCCAGCGTTATGGGCACGCCACTGTGCTGCATGACCTGAACCTGAGCCTGGCGCCGGGAGAGGTGCTGGGCCTGTTCGGTCATAACGGCGCGGGCAAGACCACCAGCATGAAGTTGATCCTGGGTTTGTTGCAGGCAAGCAGCGGCCAGGTGCGGGTGTTTGGCCGCGCGCCCAGCGATCCTCAGATGCGCCGCATGCTTGGGTATCTGCCCGAGAACGTGACCTTTTACCCGCAACTCAGCGGCCTGGAGACCTTGCAGCATTTTGCCCGGCTCAAGGGCGCGCCGATGAGCCAGGTCGCGACCCTGCTGGAAGACGTCGGCCTGACGGCGGCAGCGCGGCGGCGGGTCAAGACCTACTCCAAAGGCATGCGCCAGCGCCTCGGGCTGGCCCAGGCCCTGCTTGGCGAACCACGCTTGCTGTTGCTCGACGAGCCCACCGTGGGCCTCGACCCGATCGCCACCCAGGATTTGTATCGCTTGCTCGACCGTCTGCGCGGGCAGGGCACCAGCATCATCCTTTGCTCCCATGTGCTGCCGGGCGTGGAGGCGCATATCAACCGCGCGGCGATCCTCACCCAGGGCCGATTGCTGGCTCTTGGCACGTTGGCGGCCTTGCGTGAAGAAGCCGGGCTGCCGACCCTGATCCGCAGCAGTGGCCTGCAGCGTGCGGCGCTCTTGCAAAAACGCTGGAGCGAGGCTGGCCACGTTACTCGGCGCTGGGGTGTGGAAGGCCTGCAAGTGGCCGCGTTCAACGGCAACAAGCTGGACCTGCTGCGTCAGTTGCTGGATCAGGACAGCCCCAGCGATGTGGAAATCATCGTGCCGTCGCTGGAGGACCTGTACCGCCATTACATGGACAGCCCCGTGGAGTACGCCCAATGACGCCGATCTGGAACATGGCCCGCAAGGAATTCAGCGACGGCCTGCGCAATCGCTGGTTGTTAGCGATCAGCCTGTTGTTTGCGGTGCTGGCCATCGGCATTGCCTGGCTGGGCGCGGCGGCGTCCGGGCAACTGGGCTTTACCTCGATCCCGGCGACCATCGCCAGCCTGGCCAGCCTGGCGACCTTCCTCATGCCGTTGATTGCGCTGTTGCTGGCCTATGACGCGATTGTCGGTGAGGACGAAAGCGGCACCTTGCTGCTGTTGCTTACTTATCCCCTGGGGCGAGGGCAGATCCTGCTGGGCAAGTTCGTCGGCCATGGGTTGATCCTGGCCCTGGCGACCTTTATTGGATTCGGCTGCGCCATGCTCGCCATTGCGCTGCTGGTGGATGACGTCGAGTTCAGCCTGCTGCTCTGGGCCTTTGGTCGATTCATGCTGACCTCGACCTTGCTCGGCTGGGGCTTTCTGGGGCTGGCGTATGTGTTGAGCGCCGTCTCGGCAGAGAAGTCCACGGCGGCCGGGCTGGCCCTGGGCGTGTGGTTCTTTTTTGTCCTGGTGTTCGACCTGGCATTGCTGGCGCTGCTGGTGCTCAGCGAGGGTCAGTTCAGCCCGACGTTGTTGCCCTGGCTATTGCTGTTCAACCCGGCGGATGTGTACCGGCTGATCAACCTGTCGGGCTTCGATACCGGCCCGGCGTCGGTGGGCGTGATGGCCCTGGGCGGCGACCTGGCGGTGCCAGCGGCGATGTTGTGGCTGTGCCTGGCGGCATGGGTTGCAGGGCCACTGGCCTGGGCCTATTGGCTGTTTGGGCGGCGCGCAGCCTGAGTTTTTATTAGTGGAGCAGATGAGCATGAAAATCGGGTTGGTGTTGCTGTTGAGCCTGCTGTTGGTCGGGTGTGACAAGCCGGTGGCGGCGGGCGTAGGTGATGGGCCGGTGGCGTTTCATCCGGCGGATGAGTGCCATGTGTGCGGCATGGTGATCAGCGAATTCCCGGGGCCCAAGGGCGAGGTGGTGGAGCAGGGCGCGGCGAAGAAGTTTTGCTCCACGGCAGAAATGCTCGGCTGGTGGTTGCAGCCGGAAAATCATCACACGCAGTCCAAGCTGTACGTGCATGACATGGGGCGCAGCCATTGGGACACCCCGGATGATGCCCATCTGATCGACGCCAAGACCGCTTACTACGTGCTCGGTACCGGGCTCAAGGGCGCCATGGGCGTGGTATTGGCCTCGTTTTCCGAGCAGGCGGTGGCACAGAAAGTCGCGGCGGATACCGGCGGGCGAGTGCTGCGTTTTGAGGAGATAGATCTGGCGCTGTTGCAGCAGCCGGCAGGCATGTCCCATAGCGGCCATTGACAGTTTGCTAGCTGCACCCACCGCATTCCAAATGTGGGAGCGCTCCTACCGGTTGACCAACTTCGCCGGCAAGGCGATCACCAGCAAGCAACTGAGCACCAGGCTCCCGGCAAAGAACCACATCGCCCCGGCGCTGCTGCCGGTCACGTCGATTGCCAGGCCCATCAACGAGTTGCTGACCAAACCGGCAATATTGGCCAGGGAACAGGCCAGGGCAAAGCCGGTGGCCGCCGCGGTGCCGGTGAGGAACGTCGCCGGCAGGCTGAAAAACACCGGCACGGCGCCGAGGATCGCCGCCGAAGCCACGGCAAACAGGGCCACGGTGGCGACCACGTTATGACTGAAGAAGGTGCTGCTGGCCATGGCCACGGCACCCACCAGAAAGGGCACGATAATGTGCCAGCGGCGCTCGCGGTATTTGTCGGAGCTGGCGCCGATCAGCAGCATGCCGGCCAACGCGGCGACACTGGGCAGGGCGGTGAGCAGGCCGATATGGAAGGTGTCGCTGATCCCGGCGTTACGGATCAGGGTCGGCATCCAGAAACCCATGGCATAGGCACTGAGCAGGATCGAGAAGTCGATACCGCCGAGCATCCACACCTTGAGGTTAAAGAACCCATCACGAAAGCGCCGTGGGCTGTGGCTGGCGTGGCTGTCATCGGCGCGCAATTGCTCTTGCAGCAAGGTCTTTTCTGCGGCGGACAACCATTTGGCCTGGTGATAGGTATTGGGCAGCGCCCAGAACGCCAGCACCCCCAACAGCACGCTGGGCAACGCTTCAAGCAGGAACAGCCATTGCCAGCCGCGCAGGCCGCCCATCTGGTCGAAGTGGCTCATGATCCAGCCGGACAACGGCCCGCCAATCACACTGGACAGCGGCAGGCCGATCATGAACAGCGCAATGACCCGCCCCCGGCGATGGGTGGGGAACCAGGTGGTCAGGTAATACAACACCCCCGGCAGGAATCCTGCCTCGGCGACACCCAGCAAAAACCGAAGCACATAGAACTGGGTGGTCGAGGTGACCAGCAGCGTGCAGGCCGAGAGCAGGCCCCAGGTGATCATGATGCGGGCGATCCAGATCCGCGCGCCGACGCGTTCCAGGATCAGGTTGCTCGGCACTTCAAACAGGATATAGCCGACAAAGAACAGACCGGCGCCCAGGCCGAACGCGGTTTCGCTGAACTGCAACTGGTCTTGCATCTGCAACTTGGCAAAACCGATATTGATCCGGTCCAGGTAGGCAGCCAGGTAGCAAAAGCACAGGAAGGGAATCAGTTTCCAGGTGATCTTGTGGTACAGCGCGTGGATTGGGTCGGCGACCGTGGGCATCGGTGTGTCTCATGGGCAATGAGTAGGGCGGGGCGAATATAGCATTCCGGCACCGACAAGCTCTGTCTGAAACGCGCCACCTGGCTGGGGTTGCTGTGCGAAAGCAGCTACGTTTAACGCTTCCAATAAACAGAGTATCCACGGATGAACTACCAACCCTTTACCCGAACCTTGATCGCGACGGCCCTGGTCCTGACATTCAGCGGTGTGCAGGCGGCCTCCCAGGCCCCGGTGGCCGGTGAAAACGGCATGGTGGTGACCGCCCAGCACCTGGCGACCCACGTGGGCGTCGATGTCTTGAAGGCTGGCGGCAACGCCGTGGATGCGGCAGTTGCCGTGGGGTACGCCTTGGCAGTGGTCTACCCGGCAGCGGGCAACCTCGGCGGTGGTGGGTTCATGACCGTGCAACTGGCGGACGGGCGCAAGACCTTCCTCGACTTCCGCGAAAAAGCCCCATTGGCGGCCACCGCCGACATGTACCTGGACAAGGACGGCAACGTCGTCCCCGGCCTCAGCGCCAAAGGCCACCTGGCCGTCGGCGTACCCGGCACCGTCTCCGGCATGGAACTGGCCCTGAGCAAGTACGGCACCCTCAAGCGCGCCCAAGTGATCGCGCCGGCGATCAAACTTGCAGAAAACGGCTTTGCCCTCGACCAGGGCGATATCGACATGCTGCACAGCGCTACCGAAGAGTTCAAAAAAGACCAGGACCTGCGCGGCATCTTCCTCAACAAGGGTGAGCCACTGCAGGTCGGGCAGAAACTGGTGCAAAAAGACCTGGCCCGCACCCTGCGGGAAATCTCCGCCAAGGGCACCGATGGCTTCTACAAAGGTTGGGTGGCCAAGGCCATCGTCGACTCCAGCCAGGCCGGCAAGGGCATCATCGCCCAGGCCGACCTGGACAAATACCAGACCCGCGAACTGGCGCCCATCGAGTGCGACTATCGCGGCTACCACGTGGTCTCGGCGCCGCCGCCCAGCTCGGGCGGCCTGGTGATTTGCCAGATCATGAACATCCTCGAAGGCTACCCGATGGCCGAACTGGGCTACGGCTCGGCCCAGGGCACCCATTACCAGATCGAAGCCATGCGCCACGCCTACGTGGATCGCAACAGCTACCTGGGCGACCCGGATTTTGTACAAAACCCGGTTGAACACCTGCTGGACAAGAACTACGCCGCCAAACTGCGCGCCGCCATCGACCCGCAAAAGGCCGGTGACTCCATGGCCATCAAGCCCGGCGTCGCGCCCCATGAAGGCAGCAACACCACCCATTACTCCATCGTCGACAAATGGGGCAACGCGGTCTCGGTGACCTACACCCTCAACGACTGGTTCGGTGCTGGCGTCATGGCCAGTAAGACCGGGGTGATCCTCAACGACGAAATGGACGACTTCACCGTCAAGGTCGGCGTACCCAACATGTACGGGCTGGTCCAGGGCGAAGCCAACGCCATCGCCCCAGGCAAGGCGCCACTGTCGTCCATGAGCCCGACCATCGTCACCAAGGACGGCAAGGCCGTGATGGTCATCGGCACACCGGGCGGCAGCCGCATCATCACCGCCACCTTGCTGACCATCCTCAACGTCATCGACTACAAGATGAACATCCAGGAAGCCGTCAACGCCCCACGCTTCCACCAACAGTGGATGCCCGACAGCACCAACCTCGAAACCTTCGCCCTGAGCCCCGACACCCAGAAAATCCTCGAAAGCTGGGGCCACAAATTCGCCGGCCCCCAAGACGCCAACCACCTGGCCGCCATCCTCGTCGGCGCCCCGTCCCTGGACGGCAAGCCCGTGGGCAACAACCGCTTCTACGGCGCCAACGATCCACGGCGCAATACCGGGCTGTCGCTGGGCTACTAAGCGTAGGCAGGGCAGGGGAGAATGGCCCCGGCCCTGCCGCACAGAAGAATATTTTTTGAAATCAAGGGCTTGCCAGCCTCGGCAAATCAGTACATAATTGCCGCCATCGAACGCACTGAGGCATAAAAAACTTCAATGTTTTCAATGAGATAGAGTAGAGGCGGCTTCACATAGCCCACTCAAGTTTATATGCGGTGAATGTCGGTGGTTTTGGCATTGATCGTTTGAGGCCGAGTAGCAAAATGGTTATGCAGCGGATTGCAAATCCGCCTACGCCGGTTCGATTCCGACCTCGGCCTCCACTCTTGAAAGCCCCGTAGATTAACGTCTACGGGGTTTTTTATTGCCTGTGGGAAAGTGCTGGAGTTCCGAAACTATTTCATTTTGAAGGCTGGTGAGCGGTCGGAGTTTCTGATCTTCGCGCCGCGATTTGCAGTCGTGAACGAGATCGACGGAATAGTCATTCCGATGTTTGTTGTCCAGAACAATCAGGTTGTGTCAACACAGCGATCATCAGTAAGGCGCTTATTCAGGAGATCATCCTAGGGATGAACATACGGTCTCCAGCGGTTGACTCGCAAGGGCGGCCACTACTTGAGACCAACGTTCCGGCAGGGAAGCTCGTCTTCCGTAGTGAGGATGAAGATCCGCCACTCTTCTCGCCAGTGGCCCATGCGCTACCCTGCTGGTGCCATCTCGACCGCTACACAACGCCCTTTCGTACGCACCTTCTGCACCAGTCGTGCTCTGTTGACAAACACATTGATCTCGCAGCTGCCTGAGTGCTGTACGTCTTCCCAATATTCTGCGTGCACAAGTTGCCCGTTCTGCGGCCCCGTGTAAGTACCCGCTGCTTCACGTGAGACATAGCTACTGTCACGTACATACCTAAGCACTACCATATCTTCCTCCGGCACCACCATGATCTGCCTTGGCACACCGAAGAAGTCGATCAGTTCGCCCGCCGGGCGATCTTTCCAGGCACTGCTGGCCGACAATGATGCACAGCCACTGAGCAAGGTGGCGAGCAGGGCCAACATAAACAATCGGTTCATAAGGTCTTCTCCCTGAAGGTCGCGTTACTTGGCAGGCATCTGCGCGAACCCTTCATCTATCTTCTGCATGATGGCCGTCTTGGCGGCCTCGCGGTTCAATATCTCGAAGAAGTGCGGCCCTGCCTTGCTCATTTGCGACGCGGGCATCACACCCAAGTGCTCCATCTTCTTGGCCTGGCGTTCAGTCGGCTTACAGACAAAGTCACGGCTTTGCATCAGCCAGGCGTCAGGTTTGCTCTGCCATTGGCTGGAGTACTTCGCATTGCGGAACTCATTGAACACGCTGCGGAAATCCGCTGCACCCATTATTCGCACGCGGTTCTTCGCACAATCGATTTCGACATCGTAAGAGGTGAAATCGGGTTTACCGGGCTCTTCGTAAAGTTGGTATACACCCAATGATTTCGCGCCACCTGGACGATTGACGATGTGAGTGGGGTCGCCGTCTGCGATGAACACCTGATTCTTGCCCAAGGCACCCTGGTAGTGAACGACCCAGAAGTCGCCCTTCAGCACTTCGCTCGCCTGGGCAGCGAGGGCACTACACAGTAATGCGGCAGGCAAGAGATGCCTTGTAAAAGCGATCATAGGAGCGGCCCTTTGCCGTTATTTTTGAAGACAATAGCTTCACACCCTGGATATGAGGCAAAGGGCCATCTAGCACATTCGTACTATTCATAAGAGACTTCTACGCCAATACCATCGTGATACAGTCGGCCATGCGCTTCGGCAACTAACTAGGAACAAAAAAACACGACTCTTGTCGCAGTATGGATTCCCAAGCAGGATTCGATAAAGCGGTGCTGTGTATCTCTATCGATACATCGAATTAGCACATTACGATGCTGATTCGGCGCTAAAGCACTAGAAAAAGGATTTTGGAAAATGTTAAAGAAAATAACCATAGCTGGTTTCACTCTTGCACTTACAGGTTGCGGACTTCTCCCTCCTCCAGCGCCACCCGCTCCCCCCACAGTCGAGCACTCTATTGCAAGCAAGACCGAAATCGCCGATGCAAAAAGGAAGCTGCTCAGACGTATATCAGACCCAGACTCCGCGAAATTTGAAACTATTTACAAGTTCAAGGGGCGCTTCGCTAGCGGTAAAAGCTATGAAGGAGTCTGTGGGTATGTGAATTATAAAGGCGCAGAAGGTGGTTATGAAGGATTTACACCGTTTATGGTTGTTGGAGATGTGGTCTCTTATTACGGTGACCATTTACCTCATAACTACCATATACTCAAAAGTTTTTGCACAAAGTTACGATCAAGCTAAGGAGGCTCTGAATTTAACTTTCCGTCTCTGGTGAAATACGTCGATCCGCTTGCCCGAGTTTTCCGTTGAAGCAGATGACCTTCGCCGACGCCGAGTACGCCGGCAAGCGCAAGCAGACCCGCAAGGCGTTGTTCTTGATCGAGATGGATCAAGTGGTACCGTGGAAGGGCTTGATCGCTCTCATCGAGCCGGCGATCACTGCAATTGCGTGCAGGCCGTTTTGGTTTTTGCTGCTTACCACTACCCATTGAGAATCGCTGTGTAATTCTGCTCCACTCGCTTGTCATTCTGGCGCCATCATCACTGCAAGCGTCAGCTTGATGAACTCTTCATGTAGTTCGATTCCAAGGATTAAGCCGAAGTATGATCCCTCGGTTGTGAGTGTGTTACAGGTAGTTCACTGTGAAAGTGACTGATGCGTTTGCAGTACCTGCTTCTAGTTTGTCTGCCAAGCGGTAGTAAGCAGCAGATAATGGTATCTGAAAGCTTGACCCACTGGTATTGAACCCGTTGAATGTGTAAGTGGTACCCAGGGCGATAGGTTGACCTGCCTCATTCATCAGTTTCAAGCCGAGTCCTTTTGCTGTTGAGCTGGAGTTTAGTGCCACGACTCCATTCTTCTGGTCTATTACTTGAGAGGTTGCTTTGAGCGAATAGGTAACCTTTTGAATCCCTGTCTGGCACTGATTGAGCCCAATATTGAACTTGATCGTGCGGGGTGTGTCGCCGACTTTACTGAACTCCTGTAGTTGATAGTCGTCGCCCATTCGAACTGAAACCTCAGGGGTTTGACAGGAGGAAGAATTCAGAGTGATTGGATTCACTAGATTAAGCTTTACAATGTCTAGGTTTCCAATTTGGTGTGTTCCCAATAAACCAGCAGGAACGATGTTGTTTACTGGTTGCTCGCTTGTTTTAATTATTTCAATCGTATAGTTTCGAGCAGGGTCGTTATAGGCAATCCCCGGCAAGACATAGTTTGCTGAAAGGTAGCCGAAGTCTTCATACTTAACTTTAAGAGAAAGTCCTGTTTTTCCGAGGGAGAAAACATTTCCAGTTGGGACGTTACCTAGTGTTGGGTTTAGGGCAAAAATAAAGGAGGGGGTTGAAGTGCAGCTAAATCCCTTCGGCGGCGCCGTGATGGACTCCTGATAAACAATCATTCCAATAGGAGCATCCCTAGGGATCGTCAAGTTAATTAGCGTACTCCCAAAATTTGCTGTGAATAGAGAGCCAGAGCTGAAGCGGCAGCTTGCAGCTAATGTGCCTGATGAATATGCAAGCGCTATCGCGGCCACAATATTAAATTGTGCTAGTAGGCGCGAGCTGCTGGCTGCTGGCTGCTGGCTGCTGGCTGCTGGCTGCTGGCTGCTGGCTGCT
>NZ_JAHIDY010000029.1:0-7712 GCF_018732265.1 Pseudomonas sp. TAE6080 | reverse complement strand
GCTGCTGGCTGCTGGCTGCTGGCTGCTGGCTGCTGGCTGCTGGCTGCTGGCTGCTGGCTGCTATTATAGTTAAGTTATTGATATTAGTCAAGTTTTTGTCCGGGTTTTAACTCGTAAGCTGCAGACTTTAGCGACCACTCGGAGTCGTGAACATAAGGCATTTCTGAGTTTGTTTTCGGGGATGCCAGCACTCATTGGTCAAAATTAGAAAAATAAATCCGTCCCCTTTTCGCTTAAAACTCCTGCCACCTTCAACCCACTTGCTCGAACCGCCGCCGCTTCAGGAACAACCCCACCCCCAGTGCAACGGCAAAGATCGACAGCAACCCCAGGTCAAACCCAAACAAGCGGATTTGGCTCGCTGCAACGCAGCCAACTGCACCTATCGCTATCAGCAGTACCCCTAACCATTTACGAAGCGGGTACGACTTAAGAAACCGATCGAGCAGAAAGAACAGCACCAGAGCAACGACCAGTTGGGTAATGTCAGACATGTGTTTCTCCCGTCAGGTCTTGATGATCAGTGTCGAGGCGGTGCGTTGCGGGCCGATGCCGCCATTCACCTGCGCCTCAATGCTCACCAGTACGTCGCCTGCATGATAGGTGGGCAGGGTTTCATTCACATACATGCGCACACCTGCGCCGACAGGGGCACCCACGTAGGGGGAGGCAACATAAGAGGTAGCGCCAGCGAACGCCGAGGCCGCAAGGTTGGCGATTTTGGTGCGTTGGGTGTTGAGAACATCGCCCTGTTGCCGGGTCAGCGGCTTGGAGATGCCGATCATCATCAGGCACGGCAGGTTCTTGGCAAGCATCTTGTCGTACACCTCGACGACCTTGCGGTTGACCTCGTAGTGGGCGCTTTTTGCTTCGCCAAAATGCAGCTCGCGCAGGCGTCCGCGTTCGCTGTCGGTGAGGGTGATCTGCGAGACGTTGAACACGATCCCGTGATTGCCCATGTATTGGAAAGTCCCTTCGAACTTCATCGCACGCATCCTTTCGAGCCAAAGGCGGGGATTGTCCAGAAAGCGCGCGCTGGATTCAAATCATTTCACCTGGCTGGCAAGGTGCGTTACCCACCGTGAGGTGCTGACGGACATAAATGGTCGTACTGGGGATAAAGGGGACGGGATAAAGCGGGATAAGGGATAAAGGGGACTAGGATAAAGGGGACTGATAAAGGGGACGGATTTATTTATCCGTTTCGCTTGCAGACAGTAATCGAGGAGGTGGCGGTGCGCGGTTTGAGGCGACGAGCTGCGAACGATGCTTGATCGGTTAAGGGGCAGAATGGGGCGATCCGTAAGGCATTCGGCGTGTGGTTCCAATGAAGCGGAACAACGGTCGGAGTCACGCACGAGTTGTGTTGGTTGCAAATGTGCATTCCGAGCCTGTTTTCAACGCAGTATGCTCGTCGCACAGGCATTTTCCGTACAAGATCTAAGGGTTGAAGGCGTTTGGCCATTAGCACAAGCGTGCTATTTGATCCTGCCCACCCACGGCTCATATTATTCCTCCTGAATTACAGAAATCGGGAAAGGACCTCCATGGGCTACAGACTTCCACCCCCTTGTCGATGGCTGGCTATCTTGGCCATGGCCTGCAGTACCCCGGCCATGGCCGAACAAGCCTCGGGCGACTACTGGATCATCTACGGTAAAGGGGAGCGCCTGCACAACGAGGTGTACGTCGCCGATGCCGCCGGCATCATGCAAAAGCCTGGTGGCGTGCAATCGGTGCAGGTCATGCAGTTGTTCGAAGACCCGGCCTTCCCGACCCTTGCCGCCTATGAGGTGCAGGTCAAATGCAAACAGCGCCAGATCCGCCTGGATAGCGCCCGGGCGATACGTCGCTTCGACGGTGCGGTGAAGGATGTGAAGACCAATATCCACGGCTGGGTCGCACCGAAGGACTACTGGTTGCAACGCACCTTTGCCTTCGTCTGCGCCCCAGATAACCGCACGCGCAACCAGATGTTGCCGATCGGCAAGATGCCGGCGGCACGGATGGTCGCCACCATCCAGGCCATGTTCATTCAGTTGATCGGTGTTCAAGCCAACAGCCAGGCGGTGCAAGAACTGGACGACATGCTGGGTAGCAGCGCCCGATGAGCGCACGTCCTCTGCTGCTTCTCAGCTTGCTGCTACCGACTCTGGTCGGCTGCATCCCGACCCTGCCGGAATTGCGCGCCAGCCACCAATGGCAGGGGCGCGACGCCAAGCAGGCCATCGACTTCTTCGGCCCGCCCGGGCGCATGGAGCCGTTGGCCAGTGGCGGAGGGGTGCAGTTGGGCTGGTACCGCGACACCACCTATGTGCGCCAGGAAGTGGTCGGCAGCACCGCCGAGCGGCAAGGCAATGTGATGGTCCACACCAATTACTGGGACGACGTGACCCATCCTGGCGGCTGCACGATCCTAATGACAGTGGACAAGGCACGACAGATCAGCGACTTCTCCATCAAGGGCCGCTGCAACGGCGTGAACCTGGCGCCGTAGCAGTCCTGGAGAAAAGCAGGAAGGCTCGTGGGGCGGGCTTGTCCTGCGTTGCAGTGCCCCGACATTGGTCAGCCATCGCGAACCTTCTTTACTTGCTGGAACACCCCTTGCCCCCGGTGTACGCCCATGAAGATTGTGGTCACCAGCATCCCCGTCGGCGACCAGGCCGAAAGCTGCAGTGAGTGAATTGTTCAGAAAGTCGAAAGGGACGCAGCTATCAAAAGGCAGCTAACCTTATGCCGCTCGCTCAGCCGGGATTTTCATAGCAGCCTTTACCGGGGGAATTGCTTCCGGCTTGGGTGAGCGCTTTGACTTGGTTGATGGGCTAGCGTCTTTAGCAAGTTTCATCGCCTGCCCCGGAGAGCATTGATGAAGTTGAGTGTTTTTATAGATCCATGGTTTTTGGTGGGCGTCCCTTCTTTGGTGTTTGGTTTGTTTTTCACGTGGCCGGTCCTGCTCGGGCTCGGCGCTTCGCTGCTTGTTTGTTCATTTGTCAGCAAGTAAAGGAGGGTTCTCATGAGCGCTTACTGGAATGAAGTAGCTGATTTAGTTCGGAAGGTTTCCAGCGCGGGGAAGTGTCTGGAAGACTTTCTTCAGCGTGTTCCTGATCCATGGAAGGCGGCTGACAAGAAAGAGTTTTCTGTTCTGCATGCTGACCTCCTGCATGCCCAGCAAGCCTACTCGTCATTCGAACACTCCAAGCTTGATGTTTGATTTTGCAACTATTCGATTTTTAGGTAACGATTGACTGCCTTCCCCATCCCGCCCTCAATTTATCCCGGCCAACCGAGCTGAAGCCACATAGACAGTCATCTGAAAAGGGGCAAAGGGTATGGGCGTTTTCGACTACAAGGGCATGACAGGCGAGCACGCCAAGGCGCTGTTGAACGACGCCTTGGCTTTATCCGAATACGCTTATGACTCCACCGGCCAACCTCTGGCAACCGGTGGCTGGGCGCCTATTGGTGCGCAAGCCCTGGGCGTGACGCAGAAAGTGGACAAGCAAGGCACCTTTTGGGGTGAGACCGCATTGGCGCCTTCCGCCAATGTCGAGATTTTGGGGCAGTACGATGGCGTTGGTAAGCTGATTGCCATGGGGATTGCCTTTCGTGGCACTTCCTTTGCCCTGACTTGGGATGGATTGGGCGACGTGGCCAGCGACCTGGCTGCCGCCGCACTTCCCGGATACGCCGCCAATTACGCCAAGTACGCCTTCAGTGCCTTGTTGGAAAACGTCGCCAGCTACGCCACGAGCCAGGGCTTGACCGGCAAGGATATTTTGGTCACCGGCCATAGCCTCGGCGCACTAGGGGCCAACAGCTTGGCAACCTTGAGCCGCGATTACTGGGGTGGCTTCTATCAGGATGCAAACTACGTGACCTTTGCCTCACCCACTCAAGGCTCGGGTGATACACCGGTCTTGAATATCGGCTACGAGAATGACCCGGTGTTCAAGGCCATTGATGGTAAAGGCATCAACACCTCGGCACTGTTCTGGGGTAACGATAGGGCTTGGGATTCGGCCGCCAACAACCTGGTCAGCTTCACTGATAATTACGCCTCGTTCTCGGCACATTTACCCAATAGTCTCAACTGGGGAGTTGCCAAGGCTCACTCCCTGGTCGGCTATATCCAAGGCATGGAGCGTATCGCGTCCTCGGATTTCTACGACCTGACCAGCAAGGATTCGACCATCGTCGTCTCCAGCCTTACAGAGGTCACGCGTGAAACCACCTGGGTGCAGGACCTGAACCGCTACGCTGAAAAACACACCGGCAATACCTTCATCATGGGTAGCGAGGGAAACGACCTGCTCAAGGGCGGAGCTGGTAATGACTTCCTGGAAGGTGGTGCCGGCAATGACCGTTTTCGCGATGACGGTGGCTACAACATCATCCTGGGCGGCCAAGGCGATAACGTGTTGGAACTGCAAAAGTCACTGGCCACCTTCAGCTTTGCCAACGACGGCGATGGCACGCTGTACATCAACGACGCCTATGGCGGCATCAGTATGACCCGCGATATCGGTGCGCTGGTGAGCAAGGAAGCCTCCTATATACCGTGGACTTCAATCCCCTGGGGCTCCTATGACATCACTTATCAAGTAACCGGCAACGGCCTGCTGGCCGGTACCGACTTGACGCAATACGCGACGTCCGCCAAAGGCGATGCGCAGGACAATGTCCTCACCGCTCATGCCGCTGGCGATTGGTTGTTCGGCTTGGGCGGCGACGATCACTTGATCGGTGGTCAGGGCAATGATGTGTTTGTCGGCGGGGCTGGTAATGACCTGATGGTTTCGGGCGGTGGCAGCAACACCTTCCTGTTCAACGGCCTCTTTGGCAATGACCGGATCGAGGGTTACCAGGCCAGCGATAAACTTGTGTTCATGGGCATTCCTGGCTTGAACCAGGATTACGATTACCGCTCTTATGCCTCGACGTTCGAAGACAACACGGTGCTGTCCTTCGGCGACAATTCTGTGATGTTGGTGGGCGTGGACATGACTCAGTTGAATGGGGCGGGGGTTTTCATTTCCTAAAGCAATCGGGGCAGAGCACCGCAGGTGGCAATGGGTGATCTGCTCCACTCTTGAATCCCCCGTAGATCAATGCTCTACGGGGGATTCCCTTGGGTTTTTCGAGATAAGCGTTAAACCAGGCTGATCATGTCTGCGCTCAATTGCGCCGCGCTGAAGCCTACCAATGTGACACTGCTGTCGCCTGCCAGGATTATGCTGTCGCTGCCGTTCTGGGTGGTGGCGCCAAGGACAGCGTCGGTGGTGGCAAACAACGATTTGGAGAACACCAACAGGTCGTTCCCGTTCTGATGGATGTTGAAGTCGCTGATTCGGTCCTGGCCGAACCCTCGCTGATCGAACACAAACTGGTCGCTACCCACGCCGCCGCTGAGTTGGTCGTTGCCCAGGCCACCGATCAGGATGTCGTTGCCACTACCGCCATACAACGCATCATTTGCGGTACCGCCCAGCAGTGTGTCGTTGCCATCGCCGCCGTGCAGCAGGTCGTTGCCGGCGCCACCTTCGAGCCTATCATTGCCGCCCTGGCCGAATATCAGGTCCCGTGCGGCGGTGCCTTTGAGGATATCGTCCAATGGGCTGCCCTCAACGGCTCTGGAGTAGGCTTTGTCGGCGCCGAACAGGCCTTCGAAGTCCAGTTTGCCGCTGGTGACTGTGTAGGCTGGAGTCAGTGCCTGCCCGATACCGCTGAAGATCCCACCGATAAAAGGCAATTGCCCGAGTGCGCTGGCCAGGCCGGTTTCGAATTCCACATGCTCGACGCCGTGCAGTTCCTTTAGGCCGTACTGGCCACTGGTATCGTTGAGAAACAGGGTGCCGTCACTCAGTTTCACGGCTTCGTAGGAAGAGGCTGCGCCCTTGAGGAAGACTTTGTCATTGCCATCACCCCCTGAGACGATATCGGTTCCGGTGCTGACCCGGAAGCTGTCGTTGCCACTGAACCCGTCAAGGAAATCATCGCTGCGACCGTCTTGCAGTTTGTCTGCACTGTCGATGCCCAGCAGGAAGGCCGGTGTGCCGAAGTGGTTGGAGGTGGCGGTAGCCTTGTCGCTCACCCAGGTAAAGCTGCGGCTGATGGGGTCGAGGTTGCTGATGATTACAGTGCTGTCTCGTTCGATGTGGTCGTAGAACGTCGATTGGCCTATGCGCTGGATGGGATTGATAAAAATCCCCTCCAGGTGAGCCGCCCACCCACTGAGGTTGGCAATGGAAAATGGGCCGTTGGGCCAGGTGGGCAGAGCATAGATCGTGTCGAACAGTACGATGTTATCGGTGGTGGAGGTGTAGCTGGCGTCGCTGCCTTTGAGGGCGTCGATGATGGCGCTGCCCACATTGGTTTCCTGGCCAATGAGGCGGTGGACTACATCATTTTCGAAGCCGAAGTTGAAGATTCCCTCGCTGTTGCTGGATTTGGGCGACTCCATGCCGAAGTAGTCCGAATCCTTGAAGAAACCGTCTGCCAGCGTTTCCTTGCCCAGGTACATGCTGTTGGTTACCGAACCGCCTTGACTGTAGCCGGTCACCAGCACGTCCTTGCCGCTCAGATTGTGGTCAATAGCGTAGTTCTTGATTGAATCGAGCAGGTAGTCATAGCCGCGGATATAAGAGTTGTCGATCATTGCCGGCCAGCCCAGCAGGTCGACCGGGGAGTTGGTGCCGGCAATGGAAAAGCCCATTTTCAGCAACTGGCCACTGTCGTCGTATTGGCCGAAGACCCTGGCCTGGGAGCCGAATACGTTCTCGCCCGTAAAGCTGCCTGTCAGGTCGGTGTGACTCTTGTCAACGTCCAGTTCGTTGGCACCGATCTCGCGCCAGCCCTTGGGCAATGCAAAGGTATTGCCCTCTCCCAGGACTAGCCCAGGGAGGTTGTAGAGGGCACCTACGGTGGCGACGCCACTGGTGTAGGTGGCGAGGTTCCAGGCATCTGAAATAAGGCCGCGGGCGTCTTGCCCCTTGTAATCGAACATAGCCATTTACTTTCTCCTATGGCCCGACGACCAACACCGATGGTCGACGATGAAGGCTGATAAGTCGGGCTAAACAAACGTGCATTGAAGTTGTTTTTGTGCGTTTGGTTCAGGTTGCTCCCGGTCGTCAATATCGGCTTTGACTATAAGTGAGCCAGACAACCCTAACTTATCAATAAATAAAGTTGTACTGAAAAAAATACCGGTGATCGGATGGTGCTGAAGTTCAGGTGCCTGAAAGAAACCTGTCATTACTTAATTGAAATGTTGGGTGCGCACGATGGTAATGATCGTCAGAAATTGGCGTTGCGATTTACGTTATTGAAGTGGGTTTTTATGAGCGTAATAGATTGATAGGTATGGGGTTTATAATTTTTCGCTGTTGATGGTTCTGTGTTGAAGAATATTTGACTGGGTTGGTTTTGTTGTGACTAGCCGGTCAGCTTGATGTCGTTTATGGTGGTGTTTGTTGTGATAAATTAAATTGGTTAAGTACTCTGTGGCGTCTGCCGAAGTATTACAGGTGGAGGGTGTCGGCTGTTGCTCGGTATCGCAAAAAATGAAACTATTGATCGGTTTTATCCAGTGGCCGATAACGGCTAATTCGGCTGGGTATTTGTATTAAACCGTACTCGGCTCGGCGGTAGAACAGTAGCTAGGGATGGTCTGAAGTAGCCATGTATTTCCCCGGCATACCACCTAGCGCAAC
>NZ_JAHIDY010000028.1:0-91954 GCF_018732265.1 Pseudomonas sp. TAE6080 | reverse complement strand
TGGACTTGAAGAAAGAGAAGAACTTCTTTGAGACGCGAGTGATTGAGTATCAGACCGGTGGGGCGTTGAGCTGGGATTGATCGACCCACACCTCCTGTAGGAGCGAGCTTGCTCGCGAAGATCGTCAACGATAACCCAGGCCCCTGGATAAACGTGGCGCCTACGCGTTTTTCGCGAGCAAGCTCGCTCCTACAATCAGTTGCGGTGTACGGCCTCAGTTGGACACTTGCTCAAGAAAGATCAGTTTCAGTGGTTCGTTGAGCAAGTCATCCGCCGTGGCGGCAAAGCGCTGGAAGTACGGCATCGCAAAGTGCGCATCGAGGGCCGCCTGGTTCTTGAACGCTTCACGCATATAAAACGTGCCGAGCTCATCACGCAGTTCGAACAACACGTAATCCAGGTTGCCTGGCTCGGTACGGGTCGGCTCGACCAGGGCCAGCAAACCGGCCTTGAGCGCTTGTTCCTGGCCTGGCTTGGCCTTGAGTACGGCGATGGATATCAAGGGTTTGGTCATGCTGGCGACTCCGTTGGTAGGTTGGCTGGCGCATCCGGCAAGCATTGCGCACAGCGATAAGCCCAAGGCTTTGATCAGGGTGTTCATTGGAAATTCTCCAGCACAATTTTGCCCCGCGCCTTGCCGCTTTCCACCAGGGCATGGGCGCTGCGCATGTTGGCCGCGTTGATCGACCCAAAATGCGCACCCAGCGTGGTATGCAATACGCCTTGGTCGACCAGTTGCGCAACGCGGTTGAGCAGATGGTGTTGCTGGATCATGTCCACTGTTTCAAACAGCGAGCGGGTGAACATCAGCTCCCAGTGCAAGGACAAGGACTTGAGCTTGAGCGGCATGACATCCAGGCTGGCGGGATCGTCGATCAAACCCAGTCGCCCTTGGGGGCGCAGCACTTCGACCAGTTGCGCAAGGTACTCCTGGGTATGGGTGAGGCTGGCGACATGACTGACTCCATCAACCCCCAACGCTTGGAGCTGGGCCAGCATCGGCCGGCGATGGTCAATCACATGATGGGCGCCCATGCGCTGGACCCACTCGACAGTCTCCGGGCGCGAGGCGGTACCGATCACCGTCATTTTTGTCAGTTGACGGGCCAGTTGCACCAGGATCGAACCCACGCCGCCACCGGCACCGACCACCAACAGCACATCACCCTCGCCGCCGCCTTCGCTCACGCCAAGGCGATCGAACAGCAACTCCCAGGCGGTGATCGAGGTCAGCGGCAAGGCGGCGGCGTGGGCGGCGTCCAGGGTACGGGGCCGGTGGCCGACGATGCGCTCGTCGACGACCTGCAATTGGCTGTAGCTGCCAGCGCGAATCAAGGAACCGGCGTAGTACACCGCGTCGCCCGGCTTGAACAGGGTGACCTCGGCGCCCACCTCCTGCACGATGCCCGCCGCGTCCCAGCCGAGGATTTTCGGCTCCTTGGCAAAGGTACCGGAACGTACCTTGGTATCGACCGGGTTGACCGCCACAGCCTGCACTTGCACCAGCAGGTCCCGAGGGCCCGGCAGGGGTGCTTCGATATTCACATCGATCAGCGAGCGCGGATCGTCGATGGGCAGGCCATGTTGGGTGAAGGTAATTGCTTTCATGGAAACTCACGGGTGAAGAAGGACGATGGCCCTCGATGGCTTGCATTTTCACTGTTCCCAGGACGAAGAAAAATCGACAAAATGCAGCAACACTTTCATTGCTGGAGTGAAAATGATCCGCATCGATGATCTCGGCCTGTTCCTGCGCAGCGCCGCATTGGGCAGTTTCACCGCGGCTGCCGTGGAGGCGAATCTGTTGCCAGGCCAGGTGGCAGCGGCGATCAAGCGCCTGGAACGGGAGCTGGAGGTACGCCTGTTTACCCGCACCACCCGCAGCCTGCGCTTGAGTGCCGAGGGCGAACAGTACCTGCCCACCGCCCGTGGCGTGCTGGAACAACTGGAGCTGGGTCGCGAACGCTTGCGGGGCGATAACGCGCCGCTGCGGGGCACGCTGCAGATTGCTGCGCCTTCGGACCTGGGGCGCAATATCCTGCTGCCGATGCTCACCGAGTTCCGGCGCCTGCACCCTGAACTGGCCTTACGGTTCCTGGTGTCGGACCAGGTCACCAACCTGTTTCGCGACCCGGTGGACGTCGCCCTGCGTTACGGCTGGAACACAGACGCCAACTACATCGCCCTGCCCCTGGCCCCCTGGAACCGCCGGGTGCTGGTGGCGTCACCGGATTACGTGGCGCGCCACGGTGCGCCCACGTCGATCAACGAGCTAACCCACCACCCGTGCCTGTTGTACCTGCAAAACGGTCGCCTTCACGACCGCTGGGAACTGGGCGAGCAGACCGTGCAGGTCGCCGGCCCCTTGTTCAGTGACGACGCCGATGTGGTGCGGCGCTGGGCGGTGGCAGGTGAAGGCATCGCCTACAAATGCTGGCTGGATGTATACGCCGATGTGCAGGCCCTGCGCCTGGTGGTGCTGTTGCCCGAGATTCCCGGTGATGTGTACCCCTTGAGTTTTGCCTGCCCCCATCGCGGGCAGATGTCACGGGCAGTCACCCAGTTGTATCAATGGTTGAACCAGCAGTTCAGCGCCCTGAAGCGCCTGTGAACCCTTTTGTCGTGGATTAGGAAAGACGCGGTTTTTATGCCAAATCAAACCATCAAGACGCCGTGCGTCGGCCTGTGTTCCACCGTTTATGGCGACCTGGTCTGCCGTGGCTGCAAGCGTTATCACCATGAAGTCATTCAGTGGAACGGCTACAGCGCCGAGGAAAAACAAGCGGTCTGGCTGCGCCTTGAACAGTTGCTGGTGCAAGTCATGGCCAGCAAGCTGCAAGTGCTGGATGCCCCACGCCTGCGCCAGCAGCTGGAGGAGCGCAAGATCCGTTTTATGCCGCACCAGTCACCTTACTGCTGGGCCTATCAGTTGATTGCCCGCGGTGCGCGGGTGATTTCCAGGCTCGATGCCTATGGCCTGGCGCTGCTGCCGGAGTTTCGCGAACGGCACCTGGCGGATTTGCGCGATGCGATTGATCGGGAGTTTTTCCTGTTGTCAGAGGCGCATTACCAGCGCTACATCGCGCCGCAGTTTTTGCGTGAGGCGTTTGGGCCGGCGTTGATTGCCACGCTCTAGAACACACTGAAAAACCCTGTGGGAGCGGGCTTGCTCGCTCCCACATTTGGTCCTCATTTATCTTGAGGTGTCAGTGGGTCCAGGACGCCGCGCGCTCGGTGTGCAGGCCATAGCGCTCAATCGCCTGCTGGCACACCTGCGCCTCCAGGCTGCCCTGTTCCACCAAGGCCGCCAGCGCAGCGAGGACGATGTGGTGACGGTCCACCTCAAAAAAGTCGCGTAACGCCGCACGGGTGTCGCTGCGCCCGAAGCCATCGGTCCCCAGCACGGTGTAGCTCGACCCCAGGTATGAACCGATCATCTGTGGCACTGCGCGCACATAGTCCGACACCGCAACCACTGGCGCGCCTTGCGGCAGGCAGGTCGCCAGGTGACTGTGCCGTGGGGTTTGCAGCGGATGCAGGCGATTGTAGCGCTCCACCTCACGCGCCTCGCGGGCCAGTTCACTGAAGCTGGTCACGCTGAACACCTCGCTGTCGATCTGCCAATCATCGGCCAGCAACTGCGCGGCAGCCTGGGCCTCGCGCACCAGTGTGCCGGAGCCGAGCAGGCGCACCTTGCCACCGGCGTTGGCGCTGAGACGGTACATGCCCTTGATAATCGCCGCTTCAACACCTTCGGGCAGGCTCGGCTGCGGGTAGTTTTCATTCATCAGGGTCACGTAGTAGAACTCGTCCACATCGTGCTCAAGCATCTGGCGCATGCCGTGGTCGAGAATCACCGCAAACTCGCCGGCGAACGCCGGGTCGTAGGCGCGGCAGTTGGGCACAGTCGCGGCCATCAGGTGGCTGCTGCCGTCCTGGTGCTGCAAACCCTCGCCACCCAGGGTGGTACGGCCCGCCGTGGCTCCGAGCAGGAAGCCCCGGGCGCGCTGGTCGGCGGCGGCCCAGATCAGGTCGCCCACGCGCTGGAAGCCGAACATCGAGTAGTAGATGTAGAACGGCAGCATGCGCAAACCATGTACCGAGTAACTGGTGGCCGCCGCGACCCAGGAGCTGATGGCGCTGGCTTCGCTGATACCTTCTTCAAGAATCTGCCCATCGGTTGCTTCGCGATAGCTGAGGATCGAGCCGATATCTTCCGGCTCGTAGCGCTGGCCGACGCTGGAGTAGATGCCGATCTGCTTGAACAGGTTGGCCATGCCAAAGGTGCGCGCCTCGTCGGCCACAATCGGCACGATCCGCGGGCCCAGGGCCTTGTCCTTGAGCAGGTTGCTGAGCATGCGCACAAAGGCCATGGTGGTGGACATTTCCTTGCCTTCGGCCTGGGTGGCAAAACCGGCGTAGCCACTCACGGGCGGAACGGGCACCGGCTCGGCGCCCTGGCTGCGGCTGGGCACATAGCCGCCGAGGGCGGCGCGACGCTGGTGCAGGTAGCGCATCTCCAGGCTGTCGGCGGCGGGTTTATAGAAACTCAGGGACTCGGTCTGCTCGTCGCTCAAGGGCAACTGGAAGCGGTTGCGAAAGCCGATCAACGCCTCGCGGTCGAGTTTTTTCTGCTGGTGGGTGGTCATCTTGCCCTGCCCGGCCTCGCCCATGCCGAAGCCTTTCTTGGTCTGGGCCAGAATCACCGTAGGGCGCCCCTTGACCCGGCGCGCGGCGTGGTAGGCGGCATGGATTTTCAGCATGTCGTGGCCGCCGCGCTTGAGGCGGTCGATCTGCTCGTCGCTCAAGCCCGCCGCCAGTTTGGCCAGGGATTCGCTCTGGCCGAAGAAGTGCTCACGGTTATAGGCACCGTCCTTGGCAGCAAAGGTCTGGAACTGCCCGTCCACGGTCTGGGACAAGGTGCGCACCAACGCACCGTCTTCATCCTTGGCCAGCAAGGCGTCCCAGTCCGACCCCCAGACCAGCTTGATCACGTTCCAGCCGGCACCGGCAAACAGCGCCTCTAATTCATCGATAATCCGCCCGTTGCCACGCACCGGACCATCGAGGCGCTGCAGGTTGCAGTTGACCACCCAGGTCAGGTTGTCCAGGCCTTCGCGGGCGGCCAGGGTCAGGGCCGACATGCTTTCCGGCTCGTCCATCTCGCCATCGCCGAACACGCCCCACACGTGGCGGTCGGTGGTGTCCTGCAAGCCGCGATGGTGCAGGTAGCGCATAAAGCGCGCCTGGAAAATCGAGCTGATCGGGCCGATGCCCATGGAGCCGGTGGGAAACTGCCAGAAGTCCGGCATCAACCACGGATGCGGATAGCTGGACAGGCCACGGGCGCCCGCCTTGACGGCGCCCAGTTCCTGGCGGTAATGGGCCAGGTCCTGTTCGCTCAGGCGCCCTTCAAGGAAGGCGCGAGCGTAGATACCGGGGGCGGAATGGGGCTGGTAGAACACCAGGTCGCCGCCCTCATTGTTGTGGCGCGCACGGAAGAAATGGTTGAAGCCCACTTCAAACAGGTCCGCCGCGCTGGCATAGCTGGCGATATGGCCACCCAGTTCGCCATAGGCCTGGTTGGCCCGCACCACCATGGCCAGGGCATTCCAGCGGACCAACGAGGCCAGGCGCTCTTCGGTGGCCAGGTCGCCGGGAAAGTGTGGCTGCTGATCCACGTCGATACTGTTGATGTACGGCGTGCCATGGCGCGGCTTCCAGCCGATGGCCGGGGTGTTGCCGGCGTCGGCCAGCATATCGAGGATCTCCCGCGCACGTTCAGGGCCCGCATGGCGCACCAAGGACTCCAGGGCGTCGCGCCACTCGGTGAGCTCCTGCTGGTCAATGGCTGAGTGATTGACTGTCTTTACGAAACCGTTCATGGGCACCTCCGAGCTGTTTTTTCCAGTTTATGTCTGCCCAAAAGGATTTTTTGACTGTTCTGGGTAGGTTGCGGGGCGATTTGCAGCACGAAATGCTCAAATGCAGCTGATTAAAAGCACGTTGTGCTTCAGGCACCTGAAACACCGCAATTGTGTTTAAAATGCCGCCCGCTCAACGATCGACACTGCCCGATGACCCCAGACGCCCTCGCCCTGCTCCACACTCATCTGCTCGCAGCCCTGCGCGACGTACCTGCAGAAACCCGGCGCCTGTTCCACGGCCGGGGCCGCTGCTGGCCGGGTCTGGAACAACTGACTGTGGATTGGCTGCAAGGCGTGGTGCTGGTCTCGTTGTTCAAGGAACCCGAGGCGGTGCAACTGGATGCCTTGCAGCACTTGCTGCGCAACCTCTGCACCAGCAACGAATGGCAGCAGGCCGGCGCCCACACCCTGGCGCTGCAACACCGCTACCTGCTGCAAAGCACCACCGAATGGTTGTGGGGGGAGATGGTCGAGGAGTTGACCATCACCGAAGGCGGCCTGCGTTATCGCATCGACCTGGGCAAAAAGCAGAACAGCGGGCTGTTCCTCGACATGCGCTACGGCCGCAACTGGGTGCGCGAACACGCACGCGACCTGCGGGTACTGAACCTGTTTGCCTATACCTGCGGGTTTTCCGTGGCCGCCATCGAGGGCGGGGCCGAACATGTGGTCAACCTCGACATGGCCCGTGGTGCCCTGAGCCGGGGCCGCGACAATCATCGGCTCAATGGCCATGACCTGGGCAAGGTGAGCTTTTTGGGGCATGACTTGTTCAAGTCCTGGGCCAAGGTCACGGGCAGCGGGCCCTATGACCTGGTGATCATCGACCCGCCGTCGTTTCAAAAGGGCAGTTTCCTGCTGACCAAGGATTACCAGCGCGTGCTGCGGCGCCTGCCGGACCTGCTGACACCCCAGGGCACGGTATTGGCCTGCATGAACGACCCGGCGCTGGGCGAAGACTTCCTGATCGAGGGCGTCACCCGCGAAGCACCAGGGCTACGCTTTGAGCAGCGCCTGGAAAACCCACCGGAGTTTCCCGATATCGACCCGCAAAGCGGCTTGAAGGCCTTGGTGTTCCGCCAGGGCTGATGCCGAATGTGTCAACGCTTGCTACGCTGAATCCAAGGCCCTGGTGGTGAACCTTATCCCCCCCTTTCCGGTCGATACCTGCATTCCCTGGCCAGATTCGATGGTAAACCGCCGTCGGCTGCCCCGTTTGACCTTTTGGAGAACGCCCCTGTGATATCGACCCTGCATGTAGCCAGACTCAAAGCCTGGGGCGCCCATGGTTTTACCGCCACCGGCGTGGTGCTGGCCTTCCTCGCGACGCTGGCGCTGCTGGAGAACCAACCCAAGGCCTGCCTGCTGTGGCTGGGCCTGGCGTTGATCGTGGACGGCGTGGATGGATCGCTGGCGCGACGCGTCAATGTGCAGACCGTGCTGCCGAGCTTCGACGGCTCGGTGCTGGACCTGGTGATCGATTACCTGACGTATGTATTTATCCCGGCGCTGTTTATCTACCGCTATATCGACCTGCCGGACTTCACCCACCTGTTCACCGTCTCGGTGATTCTGGTGTCGTCGCTGTTCTGCTTCTGCAACGTCAACATGAAGAGCAAGGACAATTACTTCCAGGGCTTCCCCGCCGCCTGGAACGTGGTGGCGCTGTGTGTCTACATCATCGATCCACCCGCCTGGGTCACCTTGGCCACGGTGATCGGCCTGGCGCTGCTGACGGTGACCCCGATGAAGTTCCTGCACCCGTTTCGGGTCAAGCGCTTTATGCCGATCAACATTGCGGTGACCACGGTCTGGCTGCTGTGCAGCCTGTTGCTGGTGATCGACCAGCCGTACACCAACATGTTGACCATGGGTTTGTGGTTGTTGATGTCGGCATACTTCCTGGGGATTTGTATCTGGCGTACGGCGGTGGAGTGGTTGGATAAGTCGCACAAGGCATGATTTCAGGCTGGGGTCGGGTTTGTGTATATATCCATTTTTTACGTAACGGCGACTTAGGGTTCCGCTCTTACAGCGGCTCACTTTGGAAAAGCCCCAAAGTAAGCAAAGGGCTCTTGCCCCACCACTCGGTGCCTCGCCTAGGCTCGGCATGCCCGTAATCCGACATTGATTTGGGGGGCCGCCGCGATGGGCCATCCATGGCCCCGCGCGGCTAAACCGGCGTCCTGCCGGTTTACCCCCCAAATCAATATCGGATTACGGCCAGCGTGGTTTAACGGGGCGCTAAGATCAAAATCACAAGCAAAGCGAGGCGGCCTGACAGCCGACCTGATCGTCGACGCGTGCACGTCCCCCTGTAGGAGCTGGCTTGGCTCAAAACGCCAGCTTGAAGCCAATCAACCCCAACATCACCGCCAGGCACGGGCGTAGCAGTTCGTCCGGCACCCGGCCTGACATATGGCTGCCGACGTAGATGCCCGGCAGCGAGCCCATCAGCAAGAACCCCAGCAAATGCCAGTCCATGTTGCCCATGCTCGCGTGCCCAAGGCCGGCAACCAGGGTCAGCGGTACTGCGTGGGCGATTTCGGTGCCCACCAGGCGTTTGGTGGCCAGGAACGGGTACAGGATAAACAGCGCCACGGTGCCCAGGGCACCGGCCCCGATGGAGGTCAGCGCGACCATGGTGCCGAGGATCGCGCCGGTGAATACGGTCAGCCCGTTGAGGTTGCGCGGGCTCATATGGTAGTTGTCGCCAGCATGGCGCTGGGCAAAGGCCAAGAGCTTTTTCTTGAACAGGATCGCCAGGGCTGTCAGCAACAGCACCACGCCCAGGGCTTGTTTGATGACCTCGTTCATCGCGCTGGGATCGGTGTGCAGGCTCTTGAGGAACCACAGCGTCAGCAACACCGCCGGGACGCTGCCCAGGGTCAGCCAACCGGTGATGGTCCAGTCAATGTTCTTGTTCTTGCCATGCACCAGCACCCCACCCGCCTTGGTGATAGCCGCATACAGCAGGTCGGTGCCCACGGCCGTGGCCGGGTTGATGCCGAACCACAACAGGATCGGGGTCATGAGCGACCCGCCCCCCACACCGGTCATGCCGACGATAAAACCAACGATCAGGCCCGCCACTACGAAACCAAAATTACCCACATCCATTACAACTACCTGCGGCCTTATAAAATTCTGGCGGCAGCATAGCGATTTTTCTTATAACGACTTATACCAATACGATCTGACTTTATTCCTTTTTGTCTTGCAGATTTATTTGTCCTGGCGTGCATCCAATTCGCCACATCGTGAGTAGTACAGGGAGTAGCCACAGCGCTGCTCTGCTGTTCACCCTTACGGAGAGACACCGATGAACACTAAACCCCTGCTCTGCCTGACCTGCCTGCTGCTCGCCGCACCAGCGGCCTTTGCCCAGACCAGCCTGCCCGACAGCATCAAGGTGCCGGACGGACACAAGGTGACCATGGAAACCACCGGTGTCGGCGAAATCACCTACGAATGTCGTGACAAGGCCAACGCTGCCGGCCAGACCGAATGGGTCTTCGTCGGCCCCAAGGCCGTGCTTAATGACCGTAGCGGCAAACAGGTGGGTACTTACTTTGGCCCGCCCGCCACCTGGCAGGCCAAGGACGGTTCGAAAGTCACCGGCACGCAGTTGGCCGTAGCGCCGTCCAGCGCGGGCAACCTGCCTTATCAACTGGTCAAGGCCAATCCGGCTGAGGGCCAGGGTGCAATGACCGGTATCAGCTACATTCAGCGCGTGGCGCTCAAGGGCGGCGTAGCACCGAGTGCCGAATGCAGCACCGCCAACAAAGGCAAGCAGGCAGTGGTGAAGTACCAGGCGGACTACATCTTCTGGGCGGCCAAATGATCCGCCCGCAAAGCAAAGTCGTCTAAGCTGCTGCGATAGCCCCCGGCCACTCACGGCCGGGGTTTGACCCTGAAATGGCGGCCCCTGCCTTGCCCGAACCTCTCTTTGACTATGAAGCCTGCCTGTTGGCCTGCGCCCGCGGCGAACAACAAGCCTTGCGTCAGTTGTATGAACACGATTGCGCCCGTCTGCTCGGCGTGGCCAAGCGTATCGCACGGGACACAGCCCTGGCGGAGGACATCGTGCATGACGCCTTTATCAATATCTGGAACGGCGCCGGCGGTTTCGACCCGAGCCGGGGTTCGGCCCGTGGCTGGGTCTACAGCGTGACCCGGCATAGGGCGCTCAACTTTATGCGCAATACCGGTCGCGAAGTCGCGCTCAGTGACGAGCACGAACACACACTGGTAGCAGAGCCCAGTGTCGAGCATTTCGAGTACCGCGCCCGTAGCGGCAAGGTTTACCAGTGCCTGGAACACCTGGAACCGTCGCGTCGCAGTTGCCTGTTGCATGCGTATGTCGACGGCCTGTCCCACAGTGAAATCGCACAGAAACTGGGCACCCCATTGGGGACTGTCAAAGCCTGGATCAAACGCAGCCTTGCGGCATTGCGTGAGTGCATGGCATGACACCTGACGAATTGGACGAACTGGCCAGCGAATACGTGCTGGGCACCCTGGGGCCCGAGCAACGCCTGCACGTGCAACAACGCCTGGAACACGATGCGCCGTTGCGCGCGGCGGTGGATGCCTGGGAACAGCGCCTGCTGCCCCTGACCGAACTGGCCGAGCCAGTGGCGCCGTCGCCCAGTCTATGGCGGCGCATCGAACGCAGCCTGGGCCATCACACTGTGGACGCTGCACCGTCGGTGCCGTGGTGGAACCTGCTCGCCCTGTGGCGTGGCCTGGCCGGTGCAGGCTTGTTGGCCAGCCTGATCCTGGCTGCGCTGCTGCTGAGCCGCCCTGGCGCAGTCAATCCCACCGCCTATGTCGTGGTGTTGATGGCGCCACAGAGCCAGGCACCGGGCTGGGTGATCCAGGCCAGCAACGATCAGCATATCCAACTGATTCCACTGGGCGTGATGCAGATACCGGCCGACAAGGCATTGGAGTTCTGGACCAAGGGTGATGACTGGCAAGGCCCGGTTTCCCTCGGGCTGGTCAAGCCGGGGCAGAGCCTGTCGATCCCCCTGGATAAACTGCCGCCGCTGGCGCCCAACCAACTGTTCGAGATGACCCTGGAAGGCCCCAACGGCTCGCCGACTGGCAAGCCCACCGGGCCGATCCAGGCGATTGGTCGTGCGGTGAAGGTGATCTAGCACTGGATTTAAACGCCGACTCGCGCCATCCTCCGCGCTTTACGCCGCCTTATCTGCGGCGCTTGACGCTCAAAGGATATGTTCATGCACGACCAAGCCCTCGCCCCTGCCGATTTCGAGTTCATCGAAGACATTCTGCTCAAGTACGGCGACGACAACTCGGTGTTGAACCTGGCCGAACTCGATGGCTACTTCACCGCCCTGGTGTCCGGCCCGGCTGCGGTGGACGTCGCCATCTGGTTCCCGGCCATCTGGGGTGACCAGATCCCAGCCTGGGAAAGCAAGGCCGAACTGGAGAAGTTCATCGACCTGTGCACACGCCATATGAATAACATTGCCCAGCAGTTGGCCAACGATGCCCAGGGTTTCCAGGCGCGTTTTGAACACACCGAACATCAAGACCTGCCGCTGACCCTCGCCGAGGAATGGTGCTTTGGCTATATCCGTGGCGCGGCGATCAGCCAATGGCCAACCCTGCCGGCCGAGCAAGCAGCGCAGTTGGAAGCCATTTCCTGGTGCGCCGAACAGGACAATTTCGAATTGCCGGCGGACCTGGATGTCGCAGCCCATCAACAACAGGTGGCCCGCATCGAACCGGCGGCCAGGGCCCTGCATGCCTATTGGTTGACCCAACGCGCTTAAACCCACGGCATGATTTGACCCTGCCCCGCCAGATGGTCGATTATTCGTCTCCGCCAGCCGGCCACTCCCAGCCACCGCGCCTTGAATCAGGAGCCTTGTACCTTGAGTTCGCAGAAAACCGTGACCGTGACACCGCCCAACTTTCCATTGCACGGCAAGGTAGCGCCTCCCGGCTCCAAATCCATTACCAACCGCGCCCTGCTGCTGGCGGCCCTGGCCAAGGGCACCAGCCGCCTGAGTGGCGCACTGAAAAGCGACGATACCCGGCACATGTCCGTGGCCCTGCGCCAGATGGGCGTGACCATTGATGAGCCGGATGATGTGACCTTCGTCGTTACCGGCCATGGCCAGCTGCAGTTGCCGGCACAACCGCTGTTCCTCGGCAACGCCGGCACCGCGATGCGTTTTCTCACGGCCGCCGTGGCGACCGTGGAAGGCACCGTGGTACTGGACGGCGACGAATACATGCGCAAGCGCCCGATCGGCCCGCTGCTGGCGACCCTGAACCAGAACGGCATCCAGGTTGAAAGCCCCACCGGCTGCCCACCCGTGACCGTGCATGGCACTGGCCGCGTCCAGGCCAAGCGCTTCGAAATCGATGGCGGCCTGTCCAGCCAATACGTCTCGGCGCTGTTGATGCTTGCCGCCTGTGGCGAAGCACCAATCGAAGTGGCGTTGACCGGCAAAGACATCGGCGCCCGTGGTTACGTCGACCTGACCCTGGACTGCATGCGCGCGTTTGGCGCCCAGGTGGAAGTGGTCAACGAAAGCACCTGGCGCGTGGCCCCTACCGGCTACATCGCCAATGATTACCTGATCGAACCCGACGCCTCGGCGGCCACCTACTTGTGGGCGGCCGAAGTGCTCACTGGCGGCAGCATTGACCTCGGTGTTGCGGCACAGGACTTCACCCAGCCCGACGCCAAGGCCCAGGCGGTGATCGCGCAATTCCCGCAGATGCCAGCCACGGTCGTCGGCTCGCAGATGCAAGACGCCATCCCGACGCTGGCGGTGCTGGCAGCGTTCAACAATACCCCGGTGCGCTTCACCGAACTGGCCAACCTGCGGGTCAAGGAATGCGACCGCGTCCAGGCCCTGCATGACGGCCTCAACGAAATCCGCCCGGGGCTGGCGACCATTATCGGTGATGACTTGCTGGTGGCCAGCGATCCCGCGTTGGCGGGCACGGCCTGCACCGCGCTGATCGACACCCATGCCGACCACCGCATCGCCATGTGCTTTGCGCTGGCGGGCCTGAAAGTCTCGGGCATCCGGATTCAGGACCCCGACTGCGTGGGCAAGACCTATCCTGAGTACTGGAACGCCCTGGGCAGCCTGGGCGTGCAATTGACCTACTAAGCCGTCAGCACCCGCGTGGGGAGGGAGTGATCATGACAATTCGCCAACCCTGCCCACCTACCGTGTGTGACTGCGCGCGCGAACAACTGCTGGATGCGCCTGGCACCGACCAGCGCATCCTGCAACTGACCCGCCAGGAAGAAAAGAAACTGCTCGACCGCCTGGAGAACCTGCAAAGCCTGGCGGACCTGGAGCGCATGCAACACCTGATGCACCAGCAATTGGGCATCCGCGTACACATCGCCCCAGGGCATACCGAAGTCAAAAGCATGCGCGGGATCCAGATCCTGATCGATGAACTGCCGGGGCTGTGTCGCAAGACCCGGCAGTCGATTCCGGCGGCGATTCGCAAAGGCATGGAGAAGCGGCCGGAGATTGCATATCGATTACTGGATGCCCATGACTTGTTTCGAGAAAACTAGGCCTGCCACCGGGTAAACCGGTGGCAGGCGTCAAATACATGACTTACCAAGTATAAGTGCCGCCGCCCGGCGTTTTGAATGTGAATGTTTTTTCTTTAGCAGGCTCTTGATTCTCGTTATTGTTCCCCGATTGCTCGTTTTCTAATTTGTGTTTTTGAGCATTATCCAACGTCTCCAGCCGTGCTTCGAACGCAGTAGGCTTTTGCTGTGAGGTATCGATGGTGGGAGCAAGTATTCCTGGGGTATTGGCGGAAATCGAAGACATGTTTTTCTCCATTGGCAATAGTTTTACCAACCTCGGCTACATCTCTGTTGCAGCTTGTACAGGCTAGTAATCACTAGTGGCCGATAAACAAAAACAGTTCCTATGGATCCGGATGCATTCTGTTTGTTGCCATTGAAACCAGCGCCTGACGCAACTGCGCACGCCTAGTATTCAAAGAGTAGACAGCTACTCCTGCCGGACCTGCACAAACAGCTGAGCCTTGCGGGTCATCTGGTCGAAATGCCGGTCACGCTGTTTCTCGGCGTCGATCATCGCGCGCTTGCCGTATTTGTGTAGCAAGTAAGTGTGGATTTGCCGCACCTCCAGCGAGCTATAGATCGACGCCACATCCAATACGCCCATCAGGCCATCGGTGCTGTAGTCACGTGTATTCATCAACACCTGGGTGCCACGCACACCACGCACCTGAAAGCCCATGGCCTCGAACGCCGGGACTTTTTCCACGGCGCAGGTCAATTCGCCATGGGGGTAACGGCTGAGCATCTCATCCATCATTGCCCGTGCCACGCCCTGCCGGCGGTGGCTGGCATGCACGGCCATGTAGGCCACGCCGCAGGCCTCGGGATCGTCCTTGACCGGCAGGTACAGCAAGAAGCCGATGACCTTGGCCGGGTCCTGCTCATCCGTCGCCACAATCAGCTCGACCGCAATGCCCTTGGACCCACCCAGCGCCTCCAGGTACAGGTGCACTTCGTAGCCGATTGCATACTGGTAGACGTTGTACAGCAAGTTGCTCGGCGGGATGGCGACCATGCTGATATCGGTCAGGTAGTCGACCACCATCTGCAGGATCTGGCTATTGACCGGCTCGGGGCATGGGGCTGTGTAGTGGGTAAGGGTGAACATCGAATTCCTGTTTCCTGGTATTTCGTATCAAGGCGGTGGGGATTGTACCTGTTCTGCGCCACAGACCTGGCGCAAACAACCGCGCAACCAACGATGCGCGAGGTCGGCATCCAGACGTGGATGCCAGAGCATCGCCACGCTGAACGGTGGCACCTCGACCGGCAGGGCAAAACTGCACAGGCCATCGCGCAGGCCGCTGGTATAGCGCTCGGGAACGCTGGCGATCAGGTCGGTCCTGTGCGCCAGGGCCACGGCCGTAGAGAACCCGGTGACGATGGTCGCCACGTCTCGCGTCAGGTGCAAGGCCTCAAGCGCATCGTCAATCTGCCCACGCTCGCGCCCGCGCCGGGACACGTAGATATGCCGGCCGGCGGCGTAGCGCGCGGTGGTGATGGGGCCTTGGCTCAGTGGATGGCCGGCGCGGACCACACCGATAAAGCGGTCGCGAAACAGCAATTGGGTCAGCACTTCCGGGTTGGCCGTGCTATCGACCACACCGGTTTCCAGGTCCACACCGCTGTCGCGCAGCGGCGTGCCATCGTGGCCGGGTTTATGGACGAAATGCAGGCGCACGCCGGGTGCTTCTTCGGCGACACGGGCGATCAGCGCAGGGCCGAAACTTTCGACAAAACCTTCGCTGGTGCGCAGCACGAAGGTGCGCACCAGGCCCTTGAGGTCCAGTGCCTGATGTGGACGCAGCAACACTTGGGCATCCTGCACCAGTTGGCTGACCTGCTCGCGCAACTCCAGGGCGCGTGGGGTCGGTACCAGCCCCCGGCCTGCACGCACCAGCAAGGGGTCGCCGGTGGTTTCCCGCAAGCGGGCCAGCGCGCGGCTCATGGCCGATGGGCTCAGGCCCAGGCGTTGGGCGGCACGGGCGACACTGCCTTCGGCCAGCAGCACGTCCAGGGTGACCAACAGGTTGAAATCAGGCAGCGACACAGGATGATCCTCACCAGGCGTTTGACGCACATATAGAGTGCAAATGCTGCGTCTACCGCCATGTTAGGCGAGGCCGTAGAGTGCGGGCAACAGCCACGGAGCAGAACAAGGAATACCCATGACGTCCCCTACCCCACGCGGCGCGCTCGCCGGCTTGTCGTTGTGCATGTTGCTGGCTTCACTGGGCACCAGTATTGCCAATGTCGGCCTGCCCCAGATGGCCGAGACCTTTACAGCACCCTTTGCAGCGGTGCAGTGGGTGGTGCTGAGTTATTTGCTGGCGATTACTGCGGTACTGGTAAGCGTCGGGCGCCTGGGGGATCGGCTCGGACACCGCCGCCTGTTGCTGACGGGGGTGATGGTCTTCGCCGTGGCTTGCGTCCTGTGCAGTGCCGCGCCCTCCCTCGGTATGCTGGTCGCGGCGCGGGCGCTGCAAGGGTTTGGCGCGGCGATCATGCTGGCAATGACCATGGCGCTGGTCGCGGCCACCGTGCCCAAGGCGCAGACAGGCCGCGTCATGGGTTTGCTGGGGACGCTGTCGGCGGTGGGCACCGGCCTGGGGCCGGCCATCGGTGGCGCGCTGATCGTGGCATCTGGCTGGCGCGCGCTGTTTCTGATCATGTTGCCGTTGGCCGCCCTGGCGTGGGTGCTGGTACACCGTACACTGGCCGACAGCAATCCACAGGCATCAGCCGCGGGGCGTTCCAGTGTTTTCGCGGCACTGCATGACCGTGCCCTGGGCGCCGGGCTGGGCATGAGTACGCTGGTGGCGGCCGTGATGATGACCACCCTGGTCGCCGGGCCGTTCTACCTGAGCCATGGCCTGGGACTCGATCCCGCGCAAATGGGCCTGGCGATGGCCGTCGGCCCGTGTATCGCGGCGCTGACAGGCATGCCGGCCGGGCGCCTGACTGACCGCTGCGGCAGCTACGCCACGACGCTTGGCGGCCTGCTGTGCATGCTGGCAGGCTGCCTGGTGCTGGCGTTGATGCCCCTGGGCGTCACAGGTTATATCGGCGCACTGGTCATCCTCACCCTGGGCTACGCGCAATTCCAGGCAGCCAACAACACCGCAGTGATGAGTCATGTATCGGCGGATCGACGCGGGGTGATTGCCGGCTGGCTGAACCTGTCGCGCAATCTGGGCTTGATCATCGGCGCGTGGGCGTTGGGCGCGGTGTTTGCCTGGGGCACAGGCGATATCCACTCCGCCCTCCCCACAACCGTGGGCCACGGGTTGCGCATGACCTTTTGGGTGGCCTCGGGGCTGGTTGCGCTGGCACTGTTGCTGGCCTTCACGCGCCGGGTAAAAACGCTGCAGGCCACCACGGCGCCTTGACAAGGGAAAATCGTAACGGCTATTGTCCGACAACCTGATCACCTAGGTTTCGTCATGCTTGAGCTCCAGCGTCCAGATTCCCTCGTCGTGCGTGTTGTCAGCGCCATACGGGCCGAGATTGACTCCGGACAACTGGCGCCCGAGTCGCGCCTGCCGACCGAACAGCAACTGGCTGAACAGTTGAATGTCAGCCGCTCGGTGGTGCGCGAGGCGATTGCCCAGCTCAAGGCCGATGGCGTACTTACCGCCCGGCGTGGCCTGGGCTCGTTCATTTCGCAGACCCCGGCCGGCACGGTGTTCCGCTTTCCGGAAAAGAACGGCCGACGTCCTGACCTCGCGCAAATGTTTGAAGTGCGCCTGTGGATCGAAACCCAGGCAGCCTCCATTGCCGCCCAACGCCGCGACGCGGGCGACCTGCAGCGCATGAAACGCGCCTTGCAGGAAATGCACGACAAGCGCGCAGACTTTGCAGCCGCCGCCCTCGCCGACGTGGAGTTTCACCGAGCCATCGCCGACGCCAGCAAAAACGAATACTTCGTGGCCTTCCACGACTTTTTGCGCAACCAGTTGGCCAGCGCGCGCAAGACCGCTTGGGAAAACTCAGCCTCGCGCTTTGCCAGCGGCTCGGCGGATGCCACCCAGGAACACCAGGCGCTGTACCAGGCAATCCTCGACGCAGATCCCCAAGGCGCCGCCGCTGCCGCCGAAGCGCATTTGCGCGCAGCCGCCAAACGTCTGCAACTGGAGCTGCCCGCGACTCACTGATCGACCCGATACCGATGAAGCGTGCCTGCGGGCGCGCCGTTTTTTTAACAAAAACATTAGTCTGACAACCTGATAAGCAGACTGAAATGTATTGATTTAGGTAGCCCCACACATGATTTATGACTTTTGCATCATCGGCGGCGGCATTGTCGGCCTGGCCACCGCGATGGAGCTGCTCAAGCGCCAGCCCAACGCGTCACTGGTGATCTTGGAAAAGGAACCGGTGCTGGCCAAGCACCAGACCGGCCATAACAGCGGCGTGATCCATGCCGGCATCTACTACGCACCCGGCAGCCTCAAGGCCGACTTGTGCAAGCGCGGCGCCGAGGCCACCAAACAGTTCTGCCGCGAACACGGGATCAAGTTCGAGGTGTGCGGCAAATTGCTGGTGGCCTCCACGGCCCTGGAAGTGCAGCGCATGGAAGCGCTCTATGCACGCTCGCAACTCAACGGGATGAACGTCGAGCGCCTGGACGCGGATCAACTGCGCGCCCGCGAGCCGAATATCGTCGGCCTGGGCGGGCTGTTCCTCGACGCCACCGGGATCGTCGACTACCGCCAGGTCTGCGAAACCATGGCCGCGGTGATTCGCCGCAATGGTGGCGAGATCTGCCTGGGAAAAACCGTGACCGCGATTAGCGAAGACACCGACAAAGTCACCGTCAGCACCCACGACGGCGCCTGGCAGGCGCGGCACCTGGTGGTGTGTGCCGGCCTGCAATCGGATCGCCTGGCGACCCTGGCCGGAATCGATATCGATCACCAGATCATCCCGTTCCGTGGCGAGTACTTCCGCTTGCCGGCGTCGAAAAACAACATCGTCAACCACTTGATCTACCCGATCCCCGACCCAGAGCTGCCGTTTCTGGGGGTGCACCTCACCCGCATGATCGATGGCAGCGTCACCGTCGGCCCCAATGCCGTACTGGGCCTGGGCCGGGAGAACTACAAGAAGTTTTCCGTCAACTGGAAGGATGTGGCCGAGTACGCGCGCTTCCCCGGGTTCTGGAAAACCATCTGGCAGAACCTCGGCTCCGGCAGCGTGGAAATGAAGAATTCGTTGTTCAAGTCCGGCTACCTGGAGCAATGCCGCAAGTATTGCCCATCCCTGGAGATCGACGACCTGCTGCCCTACGAGGCCGGGATCCGCGCCCAGGCGGTGATGCGCGACGGCACCTTGGTACACGATTTCCTGTTCGCCCAGACGCCACGCATGTTGCATGTGTGTAACGCGCCGTCACCGGCGGCCACCTCTGCCATTCCGATTGGCGAAATGATCGCCGACCGCATGTTCAAGGCCAACTGAAAGCCCTGACACACATTCTCTGTGGGAGCTGTCTCGCCCGCGTTTGCAACACCCTAATAAATATAATGACTGAGAAGGAAGTACAGCATGACGGCAAAAGCCCACAACCCCGCCACGGTGGAAACCCCGGCACAAACCAAGAAACGCCTGCGCAAGGTCGCTGCCGCCACCATCTTCGGTTCGATGCTGGAGTGGTATGACTTCTACCTCTACGCGACCATGGCGGCGATTGTATTTTCGAAGATCTTCTTTGATAACAGTGACCCGAAGACCGCGACCCTGATGGCCTTCTCCACCTTCGCCATCGGCTTTATCGCCCGCCCCTTCGGCGGCATTCTATTCGGCTACCTGGGCGACAAGTTCGGCCGTAAACATGTGCTGGTGTTGACCTTCTGCATGATGGGCGTGTGCACCACGCTGATCGGCCTGATCCCCAGCTATGCCTCGATTGGCATCTGGGCGCCGATCATTCTGGTATTTATCCGCATCATCCAGGGCCTGGGCGCCGGCGCCGAGTTGTCCGGCGCGGCGGTCACGTCCTACGAGCATGCGTCAGAAGGCAAGCGCGGCAGCCAGGGTGCCTGGCCGGCACTGGGGTTGAACCTGGGCCTGTTGTTGTCGTCGCTGACCGTGTACCTGCTGACCATCAATGGCAATGAGTTCCTCCTGGCAGGCGGCTGGCGCATCCCGTTTATCTGCAGCATCGCCCTGGTGGGTGTGGGCCTGTGGGTGCGTAACAGCATCCCGGAAACCCCGGAGTTCAAGGAGTTGAGCAAAGAGCCTGCCAAAGCCAAGGTCTCACCGCTCAAGGCCCTGTTCAAGAATGACCTCAAGGGCCTGGCGGTGGTGTTTTTCGTGGCAATTGGCTACAACGCCCTGAGCTACATCTTCAAGACCTTCTCCCTGGCCTACCTGACGCAGTTCAAGGGTGTCGACGTACATGTCACTTCGTTGTCGGTGACCATCGCAAGCCTGGTGGCCATTGTCGCTGTGCCGTGCTTCGGCTGGCTGTGTGACAAGTGGAGCAGCAAGTCGGTGCTGGTACTCGGCGGTGTGTTGTCGCTGCTGTTCGCCTACCCGTTCCTGGCGCTGTTGAACACCGGTGAAAGCCTGATGATCTACCTGGCCATCGGGATCGGCACCGGGATCCTCGCGCCGATGATGTTCGCCCCACAGGGCTCGTTCCTCAGCCGCCAGTTCCCGACCCAGACCCGTTCTTCGGGCTTTGGTACCGGGCGTGAGATCGGTACGGCCATCGCCGGTGGCCTGGCGCCACTGGGTGCCTTGTCGATGGTGGCCGCCTCGACCACCCACTCGACGGACGGCGTGGTGATCATCCTCGCCATCGCCTCGGTGCTGGTGGTGGTGTTTGCCCTGTGTGACCAGGGCCGCAAGCACTCGGCATTCAAGAACTGAGGGCAAAATGTTGCCCAAGGGGTGCATCTGCGCCCCTTCATCGCGCATCATGGGCACTTTCATGCTCAAGGGAAACGTCCATGCGCGTTCTGTCATTGATGATAGGTGTTACGACGCTGGCCGCCAGTCTGGTGTTTTGCGCCACGGCGTCGGCGAGCGAAGAGAGTCAATTGATCGACTCGATCAACCAATACCGCAGCCAGGTGCAGCGCTGCGGCGACCAGGGTTCCCAGGAATTGCCGCCGCTGGCGGTCGACCCGCGCCTGGTGTTGCCGGTCAACAATGTTGGCGACTTGCAGCAAGCCCTGGCCCAGGTGGCCTACCCCATGGTCAATGTGCAGGCGATCAGCCTGACCGGTCCTCGCGACTCGCAAGCGGCAATGAAAGCGGTGCGCGAAAGTTTCTGCCGGGTGGTGCTGGACCCGCAATTCGTCGATATTGGCGTCAGCAACAGTGGCCAGGACTGGCGCATTGTCCTCGCCCGTCCGCTGTTGAGTCGCGGCCTGGCCAGCTCCGAGACTGCCGGCCAGCAGTTGCTGGAGATGGTCAATGCCGCCCGCAACCAGCCTCGCCAATGTGGCACGCAGGCCTTCGCCGCGACTACACCGCTGGCCTGGAACGCTCAGTTGGCAGGCGCCGCCGACAGCCATGCGCGCAACATGGCCAACAACAACTTCTTCGACCATCTGGACCGCGACGGCCGCACACCCGGGGACCGTGCGGAACTGGCGGGCTATGTGGCCCAACAGATCGGTGAAAACATTGCAGCCGGCCTGGATACGCCGCGCAAAGTGGTCGATGGCTGGCTCGCCAGCCCCGGTCACTGTGCCAACCTGATGAACCCACAGTTTCGCGAATTGGGCGCCGCCTATGGGCTGGACCCCAAGAGCGATGCAGGCATCTACTGGTCGGCGCTATTAGGCACGCAATAACGCTGAACTGGCCCGCGCTGTCCGGGTCTGTTGCTTGGCATTGCGATGCAATACAGCAAAGTGCAACAAACAAGGTAATCAGCAAATGACAGACTGGCTGCAAGATTGCGGTGAAATGGCCGAACGGGTTCGCCGCCATGATTGGGCCAACACCCCTCTGGGGCCGATCGATCTATGGCCGGATGTACTCAAGACCACCGTTTCGTTGAGTCTTGCTTCGCACTTCCCCCAGGCGGTGGTCTGGGGGCCCGAGCTGATCACCTTGTATAACGATGCGTTCCTGCCGATCCTCGGCAACAAGTCCGAAACCCTGGGCCAGCCCTTCAGTGTTATCTGGCAGGAAGCCTGGAGCCAGATCAGCCCCATCGCCGACGCTGCATTCGAAGGTCGTGCCACGTTTATCGAAGACTTTGCGCTGATCATCGAGCGCGGTGATGCGCCGGAACAGGCCTATTTCACCTTTTGCTACAGCCCGATCCGCGATCCTCATGGCAAGGTCGTGGGCATTCTCGATACCGTCACCGAGACCACCAACTCCGTGTTCATGGCCCGCCGCCTCGCCGTGCTGGATGCGATCGGCAACGGTGTGGCCAATGCCACCGATCCGGCGGCGATCATGGCGGCCACCACGCGGGTGCTGGCGTCCCACCTGAACCTGTCCAACTGTGCCTATGCCGACATGGACGCCGATGAAGACGGCTTTACCATTCGCGGCAACTGGGCCGCAGAAAGTTCGCCCAGCATCGTCGGGCACTATCGCCTGGCCGACTTCGGCCAATTGGCAGTCAAGCGCCTGCAGGCCGGCGAGCCGTTGATCATCAATGACAACCTGACGGAGCTGACGCCCGAGGACGCCGCGACCTTCCAGGCCATTGGCGTGACGGCGACGATTTGCATGCCGCTGATCAAGTCTGGGCGCTTGACCGCGCTCATGGCCATTCACGACCGCGTCCCGCGCCGCTGGTCGTCCTACGACCTGGCGCTGCTGGGTGAAGTCACGGAACGCTCCTGGGCCCACATCGAACGGGTACGCGCCGATGCCATCGTCCGCGAAGGCCTGTCGGCGCTGGCCGATTTGAATGCGACCCTGGAGCAACGGGTCATGGAACGCACCACCCTGCTCAACCAGACGGAAGCGGCGTTGCGCCAGTCCCAGAAGCTCGAAGCCATTGGCCAGTTGACCGGTGGCGTGGCCCACGACTTCAATAACCTGCTGACTATCATCCGCTCGTCGGTCGATTTCCTGCGCATGCCCAACCTGCCCGAAGAACGCCGCCAGCGCTACATGAGTGCCGTGTCCGATACCGTAGAACGCGCCAGCAAACTGACCAGCCAATTGCTCGCCTTCGCCCGGCGCCAACCGCTGAACCCGCAAGTGTTCAACGTGGGCCAGCGCGTGCAGAACATCGGCGATATGTTGGAGACGGTTACCGGCGCGCTGATTCATGTCAGCGTCGAATTGCCTGAACGGGCCTGTCATGTCTGCGCGGATTCCAGCCAGTTTGAAACCGCCTTGATCAACATTGCCCTCAACGCCCGGGATGCGATGGACGGCCAGGGCACGCTGGTGTTGCGCCTTGAAAGAGACCAGCCGCTACCGTGCATACGCGGGCACGGTGGTTCAGGCAAACCCTTCGTGGCGATCTCGCTGACGGACACGGGCAGCGGGATTGCCAAGGCGACCTTTGAACGTATATTCGAGCCGTTCTTCACCACCAAGGAGGTTGGCAAAGGCACTGGGCTTGGCCTGTCGCAGGTGTTCGGGTTCGCCAAGCAATCGGGGGGCAACGTCGATGTCGCCAGCGTGCTCGGCCAGGGCACGGTGTTTACCTTGTACCTGCCACAGGTGGAGCCCGAAGCACTCCTGGACTGCGCCGCCCAGGCCCCGCTCGAACTGGACCCGGACGCCGTACGGCGGCGCATCCTGATCGTGGAGGACAACCTGGAAGTGGGCCACTTCGCCAACCAGATCCTGCAGGACCTGGGTTACCAGACGGTCTGGGCCACCCATGCCGAAGAAGCGCTGGAGATGATCGGCCCGGATGCACGGGCGTTCGACGGGGTGTTTTCCGACGTGGTGATGCCGGGCATGGGCGGCGTGGCGCTGGCCAGGGAGTTGCGTCGGCGGCGACCCGAACTGCCCGTGATCCTGACCTCGGGCTACAGCGAGGAGTTGGCCAAGTGCGGCTATGACGGCTTCGAATTCCTCACCAAGCCCTACTCCGCCGACCAGGTCTCACGGGTGCTGGCCAAGGCCATGGGCAAAGACTGACTTGCACTCAAGAGCACCGTGCCTAGCCCGTCAGCACGCGTTATCGTTAACGCTCTTGGCGAGCAAGCTCGCTCCTACAAAAGGCTGGTTGCTAGGACGCGACCGCCACCTGGTTGCGCCCCATGGCCTTGGCGCGGTACAGGGCTTTGTCGGCGGTGTTCATCAAGTGCTGTAAGTCCTCACCCACGGCATGGGTCGAGGCCACTCCCAGGCTCGCACTCAAGCCGTGTACCGGGTCGATGCTTAAGCCGGCAATGGCGCGGATCAGTTGCTCGCCGATGTCGCGCGCCACTTCAAGGGTCGTATCGGGCAACAACACCGCGAACTCCTCGCCCCCTAGGCGGCCGTGGATATCCGCCTGGCGAAAGGAGGCGCTGATCACCTGGCCAATCTGCCGTAATACCCGGTCCCCGGCCTGGTGGCCGTAGGTGTCGTTGATGGCCTTGAAGTGATCCATATCCAGCATCAGCGCACACAGCGGCTGATGGGTGCGCTGGCATTGGTCATACAGCACCTGGGCTTTATCGAAGAATGCCCGGCGGTTCATCAGCCCGGTGAGTTCGTCGGTCTGCGCCGCGCGCGTTGAAATACTGTGGGCACGCTCTATTTCACGGGTCAGGCGAAAGGCCGTCTCCAGCGCCTCGGACAATTTACGCGAGGCACCCACCACAAATGACGAGAACACCAGCACGGCGATCGCCATGCCCAGCTGCATCTTGGACGGTTGGAACAGCAACCACAGGGTACACGGCAACAACACCAGCGCCATGGACACCATGGTCATGTAGCGATAGGCCGAGTAGCACGACACCGCGCTGACCGACATGCCCACGGCAAAAAGCATGACCAGCGCCTGGGTCAACCGATCATCCGCGGGCATCACGGCAAAGGCTCCCATACCCCAGATTCCGGCCGACAGCACCAGGGTGATCCAATAATGACGCTCCCAGCGTTGCGGCGTACGCTCGCTGCGGGGGCTGCGAAAATACTGGAGGAACATCGACAAACGCAGGAGCGACGAGCCGGCCAGCAATACCAGCCAACCGATCATCAGGCGAGGCTCAAGCCGGTCCCAGCACAGCCAGCACAGCATGCCCGCGGCCAGATAGCTGCCGAAAACCGCAGAAAAGGATTGGCGAAACAGTTGATGCAGGCGATCAGTACGCACCTGCTCTTCGATGAAAAAATCCTGGTCCTGCTCACGCCCAAGGCCATTCATTTGATTCGCCTGATCGAATGCTGCGACAAAATGGCATTGTGGCATCATGGCCGCAGGCGGAACAGCAAAATTACCTGCCCATGTCGCGCAAAGACCCGAGTTAAAGCCTTTGGATTATCACTATCGTAGGGGTAGCCACGTACGGTAAGCGCTGGCAAACCAGCGCCTAGTGCCCGGTCGAGGTGTGTTCAATCCTGAGCCATGGCCAACGAGCCTGATAGCTCCTGGCTTTATGTTCGAACAGTCCTGGCTGCGGGGTTCCAGGCCAAGGGTTGGCAAGCGCTCGATCATTTGCGCATTGATGGGGTTGGCCATCGCCAGCTCGACCAGCCTCTGGGGCGTCAGTTTCATATGCATTCCGTTGCCGTTGCTGCGTGTTGAGGATCGACGTTATATCAGGATTTCATCACCCTTTGAGCGCCGCCTCGATGGCCGCGATGTCGATTTTCACCATGCCCATCATCGCCTCGAATGCGCGCTTGGCCGCCGCAGGATCGGGATGGATGATCGCCGCCGTCAGCACGCGCGGGGTGATTTGCCAGGACAGCCCCCACTTGTCCCGACACCAGCCACAGGCAACCTCCTCTCCGCCGTTGCCGACAATCGCTTGCCACAGGCGATCCGTTTCGGCCTGGTCGTCGGTGGCCACCTGGAAGGAAAACGCCTGGTTGTGCTGGATACCTGGCCCGCCATTGAGGCCCAGGCACGCAATGCCCATGACGGTGAACTCCACGGTCAGGACATCACCCTGCTTGCCCGCCGGGTAATCGCCCGGGGCTTTATGGACAGCCTCTACCGTGCTGTCTGGGAATGTGCGGGCGTAGAAGTTGGCAGCCTCCAATGCAGTGCCATCGAACCAGAGGCAGATGGTGTTTTTGTGGGTCATCGGGATGCTCCAAAAAGGCAATTGACTGCTTGAGTCTAGCCCCTACTTTCAAACATCAGAGCGTGCTGCGTGATGCCAACTTCATTTCCAGCCACGAAAGCGCACGTGTTGCGCTCATGGGGCGCGCGCAGAGATAACCCTGGCCCTGATGGCAACCCAATTTGAGCAAGCGTTGGCGCTGGCTTTCGTACTCCACGCCCTCTACCACGACTGCCATATCCAGTGCTTCAGCCAATGCCAGGGTGCTACTGATCACCGCACGATTACGGGGGCTGCTATCAAGGTCACGCACGAAGCGTGCATCGAGCTTGATTTCGGTAAAGGGCAACTGACACAGGCGCTCCAACGAGGAGTAGCCAATGCCAAAGTCATCGATGGACAGGCCAGCGCCCATCATCCGCAGGCGAATCAAGGTTTCGAGTACCCTTGGAGAGACCTCCAACAGCCCGCTTTCGGTGATTTCGAACGTCAGGCGCGATGCAGGTATGGCATAGCGTTCCAGTGCCTTGCACAGATTCGGTAACAGCGACTCATGAGACAGTTGCTCTGCCTCCAGATTAAACGCCAGGGACAACACATGCCCCTGCGCCTGCGCTATTTGCAGGAAGGCCAAAGCCTGTTCCAGCAGGGCAGAAAACAGCTCATCCATCAAACCGAACTGGCTTACCTGCGACAGGAAATCCGCCGGGCATAGCACGCCGTGCTGCGGATGTTCCCAGCGCGCGAGTACTTCAAGGCTGCCGACTTCACCGGTCGCCAAATTGAACTTGGGTTGAAAAAATGCCTTGAGTTCATTCCCTGCAATCGCCTGTTCCAGGCCCGCCTGGCTGGCAAGCGGGTAGCGAGCCTTCGCAGATACATTCCCGGCGGCGACGGTGGTTTCCAGGTATCGGCTTAACAGCGGCGTGATCGCCCCTGCGCGTACCGGCACATCGACATACCCCAGGACGCTGACTCCAAGCATGCCGACCATACGGTCGATGGCATCTTGCAGGTCTGGGGCCAAAGCACTGCAAATGATGAGCGACTTGACCCGGCGGGTACGACTGAGTATTTCGAGCGTCGTCAGCCCTTGCATACCCTCCTCGTTCAAGGCGCAGAGCACGATATCCACTGGCCCCGCGTGCTCCAGCAACTGCAGCGCAGCATTCACATCGGCCGCGCCCACCACGCTGTCACAGCCGGCGTCCCTGAAGGCCTGAATGGCAACGAGTTGCTTGAAGGGGTGCTCTTCGATGACCAGAACACGAATCGGGAGAAAGGACATGACACATCACAGATGAGATAGAAGTGCGCTCATTCTCACGATACGTCCTACCGGCGTATTTAGGAAAAGTCTTAAATAGAAAGCGAAAACTCTACAGTTTGGTGGCTTCTTACGCGAGATGAAAACACTGCTGCTCAACTGTGGGTTTGCTCGTGATAACGGTGTGTCAGCTACAGAAAACGGTGAGGCTACCCACATTGACCGTTAACCGAGGTGTCGTTATCATTCACAACACCTACCGACCGGTAGGATGTTTTTTTAGTTTGGAGACTGTATGAATTCGCAACCCACCTACAGGGTCCCCCTGAGGCTGGCTATTGGCCTGGGACTGATCGGCGCCCTCGGCCCGTCGGCGGTCGATATGTACTTGTCGAGCCTTCCCGAGATTGCCCGCGAGTATCAGAGCAGTTTCGCCAGTGTGCAGTTGACCCTGACGTTCTTCCTCCTGGCCATGGGTGCAGGCCAGTTGATCTTCGGGCCCATCGTCGACGCGTACGGCCGCCGTCGCCCCCTGCTGGCTGGCCTTGTGCTGTTTACCTTGTGTTCACTGGGCGCGGCGTGGGCACCGACACTTGAGACGTTGATCGCCCTGCGCTTCGTCCAGGGCCTTGGCAGCGCACTGACGCTGGTGGTGATCATGAGCATGGTGCGCGATGTCAGCGAAGGCGTGGCCGCGACCAAGCTCTTTGCATTGCTGATGACCATCGAAGGGGTGGCGCCGATCTTTGCCCCGGCACTGGGTGGGGTGATCGATACACACTACGGCTGGCGTGCCGTGATGTTGGTGCTCGCCGCTTTTGGCCTGGCGGTACTTGGCAACAGTTGGCTGTCGTTGCCAGAGACCCTGGCCTCTCGGCACAGAGAACCCTTGCGTCTGGGTGCTGCGTGTCGCACGTACCTGACCATTGCCAGGGACCGGCACTTTCTGCGCCCGACCCTCGCCGTGGCGGCGGTGTTCTTCTTTCTGTTTGCCTACATCGGCGGCGCGACCCTGGTCTATCAACAGACCTACGGCTTGAGCCCACAAGCCTTTGGCATGCTGTTCGGCATCACGGGTGTAGCCATCCTGATCGGGGCGATGAGCGCCGGGAAACTGGTCAGCCGATTTGGCTTGAGCCGTCTCTCGCTGATCGGCGTGTCGTGCATGGCCGCAGGCTCGGCAATCGCTGTGATTTGCACCCTGACCCAACTGGGCTTGCCCGGTATAGTGGCGGGCATGGCCGTCGCGTTGTTTGGCTTGGGGATCGCCGAGTCCACGTTGATGTCGCTTGTCATGTCCTCGCAAAAGCGCGCGCTGGGCTCCACCGCTGCACTGCTGGGCGCGTTCCAACTGTCGATCTCCGCCAGTGCGACGCCACTCTCGGCATTGGCCCTGACCCAGGGGCCAGTGGCCTGGGCAACACTGCTGTTGGCCAGCGCGTTGCTGACCTGCCTGCTGACGACGATCAGCCTTCCCCGGGGGGCAGGCCAAGCCTTTGACCTGACCGGGCACTGATTTGAGGAGCAACACCATGACATCCAACACCCTGACCTCGGCCGCCGAACGCATCGCGTATCTGGCCCTGGATCAATTTGCCGAGCATGGTTACGACGCCGCCTCGCTGAACGATATCGCCGTGCGCGCGGGCATCAAAAAGGCCTCGCTGTACGCACACTTTGCGAGCAAGGACGCGCTCTACGTGGTCGCACTCGAACTTGCACTGCAGGCCGAGCGCGACTACGTGCAAAGCCAATTTTCGAAAACCTCACGATCGGTCAAGGCCCCCGGCGAGGTCTATATAGACAACCTGCAACGCCGCTACAGCGCCAATGAATCCCTGCGGTTCTTGTTGAGGGCCGCATTTTACCCGCCGGAGCCGCTGAGGGGCGTTGTCATGTCCGGGTTCGATGATTACATGACCACGATCCGCAGCCATTTCCAGAAGGGGTTGCTCAAAGCCTATCCAGGCATAGACGAACAGGCCAGCGAGGTTCTGGCAGAGGCCTACCTGGTGATGATCGACAGCCTGCATGTAGAGCTGACCTACGGTAATGCACAGGCCTATGCACGTCGCCTTGAGGCGCTGCAACGACTGTCGCGGGCGGTTGGTTACGAGGAAATCATTCGGCGATTGCGCGGATAAACACCTGACCAGCCTTCGCGTAATGCCACTGTAGGAGCGAGCTTGCTCGCGAAGGACGTCAACGATAATGCGTGCTTACAGGGTAAGCGCGGCGTTCTCAAGTTTTTCGCGAGCAAGCTCGCTCCTACAGTGGGCCAGCTCAAGCCTCGGGCGGTTTACTTGTTCATCAGCCTGTCTCGTTCAATCCGTATCGAATGACATTGGGGGCACAACAGCCCCAACCGCACTGCACGGGTGAAACGATGCTCGCACTTCTTGCAACGGAAGAAATACGGCGGCCCGTCGACAAAAGCGCTCATGACTGTTTCTTTTTCAGGACCATTTTTCCGGCTTCAAAGGAGATTTCCTCATACCCTTTGAATAAGGCAATGATCAGGCCCAGGCCCAAAGTGGCAGCCGCAATAATGGCCGCGATCTCCAACCCTGTCAGGGTGGCGATGGGCACAGCCGCCGCCATGGAGAGCCCACCGGTAAAAGGCACAGCCGCCAGTGCCGCGGTCAGCAGTCCAATCGTGATCGTCCCCGCTACCGCAATCTTCTTCGACGATTTGAGCTTGTTCGCAAGCTCACCTTGTACCGTGATCTGCTCGTACCCGGCATTCTTGGCAGATTCAAGTTCCGTTTTGGTTCTCACCGTGATGACGCGCATGCCACTTCCCTATTCGATGGTTCCAAACCTCAATGATCGCATAATGCCATACCCTTAAGTAAGCGATCGCATCCATTGGCATGTCGTTAGCCCGCAGTCAGACCCGCGCCACAATGAAGATCCGTTTGAACGGGAACAATGTGAGGCCATCTGGTTCCGGCGGGTACACTTGGCGCACTCGCTCAAGGTAGTGATAGATAAACCTCGCCCGGTCTTGATCATTCAGAGCCAGTAATACAGGGCGCAGGGCCGAGACCTTGACCCAGTCAAAAATCGGCGATTGGCCTTGGACAACTTGCAGATATTCAGTCTCCCAGATATCCAGTTCGTGGCTCATAGGAGCCAGTAAACGGTAGTAGCAATCCAGCGATAACACCGGGCGAGTCGACATTGCCTGGCGCAATTGAAGAGTACCCAATGGCACGCCGCCGGGCCCCGCATCTTCCAGGGTATCGAGCATCAAGCAATACCAGTGCGCGTCACGCCAATTGGGCATATGGGCTGCAAAACAGCCACCGGGTTTGAGCTGTCGCAACAGCCGGGGTAACAGCTCATGATGCCCATCAATAAAATGCAACACCGCAGCAGCCAGCAGCAGATCCGCAGGTTGTTCGGCGTGCCAGCCTTGTAGATCACGGCGCTGCCACAGGGCCTTGATTGGCAGGCATTTCGCTTCAGCAAGCATTTCGGCAGAACTGTCGATGCCGGTCAGCTCTGCATCTGGCCAGCGCTTGGCCAACAGCTGGGTGGCAATACCGGTGCCACAGCCCAGATCGTAGATACAGTGCGGCCGCTCAAGGTGGATGCGCTCAAGAAGCTCAACAACAGGACGTTCTCGCAGGCGGGCAAACTTCAGGTAGGACGCGGGGTCCCATTGGGTACTGGCATTTTGTGCCAGTGAGGAGTCGGCGATCATGAGGTGGACCTCCAGGTCGTGTCACAGTTGTCGTCCAATGACGTTCAGCGTTCTCAGAATCAGACCTACGCCCCGCCGGGTGTCCGGTTCGCGAAGTAGGGTCAGCAAGCCGTAGAGGCTATCGGGATGTTCCAGGGCCTGGGTTTGCGACTTGGCCATACGTACTGCGTTGCCCAGCTCCCAACTCACGCTGGTGGTTTGCTCAAACAGCGTTGCGAGCTTTTCCACCATTGCGCAATCCAGCAGATCGACGATGTCAGAAGCAATTGAGAGCAGGTCGACCAGGTTGTCCAGCCGGCCGTTATCGAGCAAAGGTTGAAGCTTTTGCACGATTTGGTGTATCGCCAGATCAGGCGTACCGACCGCCTCGGCACCGTCAGAGGGTATTGGGTCCATGACAAAGACTCCTTCCTTTGTATTGAGTCAAAGCATTCCGCGAGCCACAGCCCAGTAAAGACCGCGGTTAAATCCATTTCGCAGCAAGCCTGCCAACTTGTTCGGTGGTGTCGGCAATACATCGTGCGTGTAGTCGTACCAGAGGGGCATACCCGCGTTCAGCCCCATTTGAGCCACGGCCTGGACACGCCCGTCATAGATGGCATCGGCAGAACCATGGCGAATCTCCCCTGCAATATTGTTTGCAATAACCGGCGCCTGGTTATGGCAAGCGCCTCCCGCTTTGCTGACGGGCAAATCGACGGTATCGCCAATCACATACACATTTTCCAGACCGTAGACTTGCAGGGTCTCGTGATGAGTGGGTAGCCATCCCTCATTGCCTTGCGCTTGCGATACACCCGAGGCAATGACGACATCCACCGCTCGTATCGGCGGGGTCGCCATCAAGATATCGAACGGCTGGGCATCACCCTCTGCGGAATACGCAATGCGTTGATCGGGATCGACCTTGTTGAGGGTAAAACCCCGCTGAAAGCGGATGCCACGCTGTTCAAACAGGCCAGGCAGAATGTCGCCTGTAGGTCGCTGCAAGAACAAACAGTTGCGCATCAACTGCGCCGTCGTGGGATAGGTGTAGACGATCTCCACCTTGTCGCGAACGCCGCGACGACGCAGAAAATCATCCAGCATCAGGGTGGTTTCAACGGGGGCAATCCCACATTGATGAGGAACATTCGGGGTTTGGGGGAAAGAGACGGTAATGAAAATCCGCCCGCGTTTTATGCTGCCCAGACGCTGGGCCAACTGTCGTGCAGGCTCGTATTGGTAGAAATGATCCCCGGCCTCCTTCAGCCCTTCAATCCGTTCCGGCGCGGGTACACAGCCCGTGGCGATCACCAGGTAATCATAGCCGTGGCGTTGGCCGCTGCGGGTATGCAGAGTCTGCCCGGGGAAATCGAAGCGGGTCACTTCATCGACCTGAAAGTCGATCTCCGGCCGCAACAAAGAACGCTGCGCACGCTTGAGTTCTTCTTCAAAGAACTGGTTAAACGCCACGTACATGAAGGCAGGCTTGTAAAAGTGCTCCGCCGAGTTTGAGAGCAGGCTGACTTTCACCTTGGCCCTGACGATTTCAGGATACAGCTTTGCCACTAACTGATTGGCGACCATGGTCCCACCAAGACCACCGCCAACGACTATTATCCGGACCACCTCACTGCCTCCTTGCATGGTTGGAACTCCTATAAGGGACCATAGTAAATAACCACGTGGAGGCAGGACTAAAAGGCAATAACGGTTGCTGTGATCATCGCGAATCGGATTCCTGCAAGCGTCAAATAAGTGAAATAGACAGCCAGCAGGTAAGAAATACGGGCCGTGCATGGTTTTCCAATCATGGATCACGAGGCCTGTGCGGCGATGCGCCACCGAACCGCATGCTCCTCCTTGGCAAATGTAGATCACTGATATGGTGGGATTTTTTTCTACGCTGGCACACGTAACCAATCAGAAAAAGACCGCTCGCAAACTTGCACCAACGTGCCTGGATCTATATATTCCCTAGCCTGCTGCACCGCTCAAGCACTTTGCCAGGCAAAGCTTCTTGAGTTGCTTCATCGCGCTGCCGCCCGAATGGCGAAACTGGTAGACGCATGGGACTTAAAATCCCCCGCTCGTAAGGGCGTCCCGGTTCGATTCCGGGTTCGGGCACCATAGATATCAAGGGCTTGCATGATGAACTTCATGCAGGCCCTTATCTTTTCTGTTCCGCAATTTTATAAGCTGTTCCGCAATTATCCTTTCCCCGGCGTCCTGCCGACCGAACACCAAACCAAAATCCCCTACAGCTCGTCGCCTCGCATCGCACAACCTGCAAACCTCGATTACTGTATGCACATACAGCATTCGGATTGCCCCACAATGAACATCGACGAAGACACCTCGACGTGGCTTGGGTGCCCTACGCCCCTGGATATGTACAAACACCAGTGCGCGCTACTCGAGGACGAGCTCACAACCGCCTATCGCCTGCTGAGCAAGGCACGGGCGAACGTTGCGGGCCTGGTCCAGATGAATGACCTGCTCGCCACCGGAAAAGCGTCGGCAGAGACGGCACTGAGGGAAGCCCTTGAGCGCATATCGGCGATGGGCAGTGACCAGACTGACAAGAGAAGCTTTCGAAGCGTCGACCTGGTGACCGATCAACGCGACCATCTCTTCAGGGAGAATCAGCGGCTGCTGCTGGAGTTGAAAGTATTGAGGGGGCCACAGCCCTGACATACGCCTGGCATGCCCGCAGCGCGATCAATCCTTGGTCGCCGGCATCGGTGATGGCGACAATTCGTTGAGCATGCGCTGGGTCAAGTTGGGCTCGACGGGCTGCATGAACCACGCCGACGGCGCCGGTGGCGGCAGGCACGTTGCAGCCACTGGCTGAATCCGTGGCGTCGAGAAGGACTGACAGCCGCAAATCAGTAGTAGCAAGGCGGTCAAGCAGGCGGGCCTGGTTGCGTTGAGCATCGGAAAGTTCTCGGGTGTGTTGTTGATCGGAGGTGGCCAGCGTCTTCTCCAGGCCCAGGCGCCTGTCCTGCTCGTCGCGCACTTGCTTGATGGCCACCGCGCTGATCCTGTCCAGCTCGTCCTGGTGCAGGCCGGCCTGCTCGGCCAGCGTCTTGCCAGTGCGCCAGTCCTGTACCTGCCAAGTGCCGCCGGCGCTGATCACCATCGCCACCAGGATTGCGGCCAAGATCTGCCCGGGAGTCATGCGAGCACCTTCTGCGCCTGGGCGTACAGCCGCTGGCGATCCTCAAGGCCATTGACCCCGCCATTGACCCGGCGGGTGATTTTCACGAACTCCCCCTTGTCTGCCAGGGTGTTCAGGCCTTTCGTCGACCAGAACCACGCCGCAGACATTGCGGCGTGCTGCGGCTGCTCCAAAAGCTCGGGCTGGTTGATCAGGTCCAGGCCCAAGGCCTCACCGCACGCCGCGTAATTGGCCCGGCCTGTGATCTGGATCAGCCCCCGGCCCCGATACTTTGGTCCATCCCCCTTAACGGTGTTGCCCAGGTCAGCACGGCCTTCATATCCGGCCTGCTGCGCCGTGGGGCCCCAGATCTCACGCACATAGCGCAACTGGCCTGACTCGTGGCCGACCTGGGCAATGAAGGCGGTGATCCGCTGCGGGGTCACGATGGCAAAACGACTCATGGCTGTGTTCAGCACAGGAACAAAAACGCCGGCTTGGCGGCCGGCGTTCGGGAGAATCCGCAGCAACTGCTGCTCGGTGATTGGCATAGCTCTCTCCAGGCAAAAATAAACCCGCTCGATGGCGGGTGTGGTCGACGACGGCGCGGCGCTATGGCGCGGCGGGCCAATCAATGGCGAGCGGGTAGCCTTCCTGATCAGGCACGCGATTCAGGGCCACGCGGTATTTCTTCCAGGCCTTGAGGGTCGCCAGCTCTGCCTCGGTCCCTTCGTCGATATCGACGGCGTCCTGAAGTGGCGCAATTGCGTAATCAGCGGCAGCACGCAAACGAGTGATCTCTGCCTGAGCATTTTCGGCGGGGTCGACAACAACTGGCGGCACTTCAATTGGTGGAAGGTCAGGAACCAAAATGTGAAGGGTGATCATGGTTTTCAAGTCATAAGACTCACCATCCATGGTCACAGTCACTGTGAGTAGATCCGCATCAAAGTTTATGGTGACATCGGCCTTGTTTTCAGAAGGATGAAGGGAATAGCCCCACCCCTGGTCAATTGGAGGAAAGGGAACCATGCCCTTCGACCCAGTAATGCAGTACACGCCAACATCCTTGCGGTAGCTGTCCACCTGTGAGCCGCCCAACGATGTCAGGTCATGCATCGCGCCAGTTGCGCCCACGATATTGATTGCTGCTCTTGCCATGATTAGATCGCCTTGAGTGTGCCATCTTGAGCGCGCACGGTATTACCCGTGTGATAGATGGTGTTGAAAGTCGCAGTAGAGTAACCGCCGGAGCGAAAACCAATCACTCCGCCAGGCGACACACCCATCCAGAGCTGACTACCCAGATCGCCACCGGGATATCCAATATCTAGAAGTGTGCCGTAACCAACGGGCCGATACTGAGTTTGGTCTGCGATTATGGAGAATCCAGTGCTCCACCTATTCATGCTTGCAGCTACATTATTCTCGCGAGTTCCCAAACCAAACGCCCCAACAGGCATAGCGTTTCCAGAATCAGTGCCTATATTGACAGCGGCAGCACTACCCAGCCCCAGTCCTGCACGGCCCTCAGCCTGGTTTCTGCCACCAGTACCGCCCATGGCCACCGGCACGACATCCTGAGTGGACACATCACCCAAGCCCGCGAGCGTGGCGCCCCACTGATGAACCATTTGGTTCACCGCGTCGGCCAGGGCTTTGGGGTATCCGTTGACGGGCACAATCCCGTACCCGGCACCGCCAACGGCCGGCCCACGGTATGCCGGGGAGATCGACAACGAGGTATCGCTTGCAGGGTTGATCACTTGATAGATGCCCTGATCAGGGCCGACAAACATATCCCCGGCACGGCAGTTCGAGAACTTGGTGCCGACGCCCGTTACTGTCGGGCTCCCGTTCTGCACGCTCACAGTCCCTTCTGAAAACCAAGAAGACATAGGTTTCTCCAGTTGAGTGCCCACATCGGCACTTGAATTTAGTTGTAGTAACGTTCTATCGGAAACTTGCAGACAGGTACGCCCAGAAAAAAGCCATCTGAGCCCTGCCAATAAAACCGGTCGAGATATTGTTTCTGGTTGAAGATCTGCAACACCGGAACGCCACCATCCAAAATGGTGATTCCCGCATACTGCGAGTTATTTGCAAACCACATGATGCCGCGATCCATACTTGAAACACATATGAAGTCGCTTGTATCAATCACTACATCGCTGTAGTAAGTATCTACGAAAGTACCTCTAGCGACAGTCCATTTTTTTGCGAACTTCCCAAAGCGAACAACTCGATCACTTGAGACATAGACTATTTGCTCCTGCCCATCTCTTACTTCCATCCCGAATTCGGCATCACTTTGCTGATCAGAGTATTTGCAGGACACAAATTCCATTAAGTAATCCTGCAATACACTGCCGCCCCGAACTGCTGACGTGACATGAAACCCGGTCCAGTTGCCTGACGATCCTTCGATTGAGATATACAGACCGAGGTTGTCGTGTGACGCCGATATCGTCCGCAAAAAAATCTGGGGCGGCTCCACCGTTAGGATGGGTTTGGCAAAGTTAAACTGCCCTTTGCCGGGCTTATCCGTGAACCGTGATTGAATCCTGAACTGCCCCCTTTCAGAGAACACCAGTACTTTGTAGACGCTACTGATACTGACTGATCCGTAATCGTTTTCGGCAACGAAACCATAGTCATCCATATCAATTCACCTTGACCACTTCCACAACACTCTCTACGACATTGCGTGTCCACATCTCCCGATTCTTGCCACCGCCACCACCATCCGGCTCGCGGTAATTGATCTGGGTATAAATCGCAATCCGTGTCCCTCCCAAATCGGTATAGGTGGGCAGTCCACCCCAAGTATCAGGGCGGCCAATCTGGTCATATGGTGCATAAACTTTAGGGGTGATCGTGACAAAGCAGGTGGCGGGGTCATAGCCAGGAACATCCATAAGGATGTACTCATAGTTAGACCCCCTCCCCCCTCCAGTCGCGGCAGGAACTATCATTACCGCTAACTTTTGCAGAGTGAAATCTTCCATACCCAGAGTTTGAACTTCGTTTTTATCGAAAACCCAGAAGCCATACTCCACGGTAATACCTCCCAATTAGTTAGCTTGGCGCTGTGAGTCTGCCGGTCATGGTTCGGCGTTTACCGTTGCCGTCGTAAACCGCGAGACCGTTGCTGTTAAGAAGAATCGAGCCGCCAGTACTCTCGCCGCGCAGCACGAATGTGCCTGCCTTGACGTTGATCTCCAGCAGTGGACGACCTTTGGAATCAACAGCCTCAGATCGCAGCGTCATGCCCAAGATGATCTCCTGGATGAATGCCTTGTTGATCACCGCCTGGTTGATGAACACCTGGCCACCGCTCACAACGAACGGCGTAATCAACTGCCCACTGACCTCATCGACAATCTCGAAGCGCTGTGCAAACGCCAGAATCTCCGACGTTTCCCCGTCACTGCCCAGCGCCAGACCGGCCATAACCTTCTTGCCGTTGGCAATGGTCTGAGCCTTGATCGTCGTCTGAGCGGACACCTTGCCGTTGAGATCGACAATCGTCTCGTTCACTTGCTGAACCGAGGCGTTGGTCTCGCCGATACTCGACTGCAAGGTTTCCGAGGTTCTGGCCAGCGCCTGGTTAGCGGAAGCCTGGACCTTCTTCTCAACCTCAAAGCTGGCTGTCGACTCCCAAGCCTTGATCGCGCCGGCAAGATCGCCAGAACCATCATCGCCGCGCACCGAAGCCCGCAGCGCCTCATTGCTGGACGCTTGAGATGTGATCTTGCCGTCGAGGTTGGTGACCTTCGTGTCGAGGCCGGTGATTGCCTGGGCATTGCCGGCTACCTTCTCTTCGGTCAGCTCCAGGTCGCTTTTGAGCTGAGTCAGTTGGGTGGCTGCCGTCTGCTTGTTGGTGGCCACCACCTGCTCCAGCACGGTCAGCCCGGACTGGTTCGCCCCTACCCTGGCGTTGAGCGTGGTCAGTTGCCGCGCCATTGCATCGCTTTCAGAAGCTCGCGTGCGCTTCTCAATCCCGAGATCAGCCGTCGATTGCCAGCCCTTCATCGCGTCCGCCAGGTCGCCCGCACCATCATCACCACGGGCGGCCGAGCGCAGTGCCTCAACCGATGTCGCGGTGGCCACCACCTGGCCCTCAATCTCCTCGATCATGCTGGTGACCAGTTGAACCTGCTGGGCCAGCGCGTCGGTGGTTTGCAGGATCGTGCCGATGTCCTTCCAGTACAGCGGGTTTGGCGGCGCTTCGCCGGCCGGTACCGGGCCAGTCGCCTGGTACAGGTGCCCATCCTTTTGCGTGAATGCGCCGGCTGTGTAGGGTTTCGTGGGATCGTACGGCTCCGCCCCGGTAATCTGGCCCAGCAACCCCTCCAGTTCTGCCTTGGCCTCCTTCAATCGTTCGTTGACCGATCCGTCGCCATCCCCCGAAATCAGGTCGATCTCTTCTCGCAGGCTTGGATACAGCGCACCCTTGCCGATCTTGTCGGCAAAGTACTTGTCGTACTCGGTCTGGTCCGAGCTGGCCTGGCCATTGACCGCCCCCGTGACCGGGAAGAACGGCCCGACGTTGCCGGTACGGTCCACCAGACGCGCCCAGAAAAACAGGCTCGCCCCTGCCAGCAGGCTGTGCATTTCGTGCTTGGCCTGCGGGTAGCTGAAGTCGCTGAGCTTCTTAGCGGTCTCCAGATCGGGCGACTCGCTATACCAGAGCTCCGTGCGCTGGGTGTCCTCTGCACCTGGTGGAAAACCCCACTTGATGCCGATGCCGAACAGCTCGCTGGTGGTGGTCAGGAACGCCACAGCCGGCGGCAGGCCGACCTTCCCCTCCAAGTTGGTAAGGCTTGAGCTCTTCCAAATCGAAGAGATCTCGAAGGCGCTCACAGACCGCACCCGGGCCAGATAGGCACCCGAATAGATGCCCGTAACGTCCACACTGGTCGAACCAGTGCGCTGCAGCTTGATCCAGTTGCCGCTGTCCTTGCGCCACTCCACGTCATAGGCGATCGCGCCGGCCACGGCGGGCCACGAGATGTTCATGGTGCTGATGGCGATGCCCTGGTTCACGGCGTAGCTCGACGTCAGTGTGACGCTTGCCGGCGCCTGAACGACGGTGATCGGCACAACGCTGATTGGGCGTTCTTCCAGGCGCGCGCCGGTGTCGATATGCGCGAACTTGCTCGGGTCGTACTGAACAGCCGAGATCTCGAACACGCCAGGCTCCGGCCGGGCCACGCTCACCACCCGGTACAGCGGGATGGCGAGGTCGTCGGCATCCAGCGCCCACACAAGTTCGGGTTCGGGCGCAACGGAGTAGGCAACGGTAACGGTGACCTGCCGACCGCTGACCAGTTGCACGGTACGCCCCTCGCACTTGCCGTCAGGCAGGTTGAGGATCAATCGGTCACCGGGCTTGGCCTGGGTATCACGATCCAGGGTGATGACCTTGCCATTCACCGCCGAGATACGCCCGCCCACCGGCCGACCGGCCAGGAGTTCGTCGGCGATCGGGATCACGTAGCCAGGCAGAGGGATGCGCCCGTCGAGGCCGACCTTGAAGGTAACGGCCCGGTCCTTGGAGTTGGTGAGCAGCGCCCACTTACCGCGGCGCTGCGCCTCCGACTCGCGGGTGCAGCCGATGGCGCTGATCTCCAGCGGGTTGTCGCCGTAGCGGCGCTGCAGCTTGGCATCAGTAACGGCAGTGACGTCGGTGTCGTAGTTGTTCGCCGGGTTGTCGTAGCTGATCAGCGCGCGAGTGTACCGGGTTCGCTCCGACGCGCTCGAGTAGGTGAACTTGCCGTCGATCACATTCGCCCGGGTGTAGGCGAAGTCGAAGTCGGTGGCGCGCGGCATATCCGACAGGGTGAAAACCTGGCCCTGGGCCCAGTAGGTCATCCCCCGATAAATCGCCGAGATATCGCGCAGCAGCGACCAGGCATCAGCCTTGCTTTGCAGATTCAGGTTGCAGATGAAGCGAGGCTCCTGGCCACCCTTACCGTCCGGCACCAACTGGTCGCAGTACTGCGAGATCCGGTACAGCTCCCACTTGTCGACCATCCACGGCTTGATACGACGGCCGAGGCCGAAGCGGTCGGCAGTGGTGATGTCGTAGGTCATCCAGACCGCGTTGTCGGTCCAGGCTTGCTTGAAGGTGCCATCCCAAACGCCCGAGTATGTGCGCGACACCGGGTCGTAGTTGCTCGGCACCTGCATCTTCTTCAGTTTCGTCTCGACCGTGACGGCCGGGATGCTGCGGAATTGCTCAGCGGAGAACTCGATGTAGAGCAGCGCGGTGTTCGGGTAGCGGATCTTCGCGTCGATCACCTCGGTGAAACCGGCAATCTGCATCGTGTCGGAGATTTTGTTGTTGTTCTGGTTGATGGTCACCCGGGTGATACGCATCAGCCAGCCGGTGGTAGCCCTGGGCAAATCGATACGGCGGGTGCGCTCATAAAGGCTGGTGGTCTTGCCGTCGACCGATTCGCTAAGCACCTGCTGGTAGGCGCCGCCGTCGGTGGCCAGCTCAACTTTGTACTCGATCCGGTAACCGTTGATATTGCCGCTGGCATCAACAGACTGGAGCGCCGGCCAGGCAAAACGCACGCGCACGGCCGAAAGCTGGGTATTGGTGATCGCCCGAACCCACGGTGTGCCGCTGCGCAGTTCGGTACTGATGGTGGTTTCGTTCTCGATCGAGGGGATGCCCTGGATATAGGTCTGATCCACCGCCCCGGTGCGCCACTCCCACTTCACGTTCGGGAAGTTCATGTTGCCCTGGGGGTCCTGCAGGGGGGTGTTGTCGAGGTAGATGTCGCGCGCGGTGGGCGTGCCTTCGAACTCACCCTCCCCGATGGCGATCAGCATCTTGGCGATAGCGACCGAGCGCAGGCTGTCGGGGGCTTCCGTTGGCGTTTTTGGTTTCTCTTCGCCGCCCTTGGCACCGTGGATGTCGATTTTGCGTGCTGCGCCCATGCTTTCCTCCAGGCAATAAAAAACCGCCTCGTGGACGGTATGGGTATCTGTACAGCGTGGATGAAACTCCAGTAGCACCGTTGGATGCCGGAGTAGTAGCGTTACGCCCTCTCACAACCAAGGAGCGGTCATGTCAATACGAAGTCTTGCTAAAAACCTTCCAAAGGACCCGGATGTGCTTGGCAGCGTCCTAGGCTGGGCAGTTGTGCGCGACTCCCCGTGGAGCTTTATCGACATCTACGCAAACAAAGAAGCCGCAGAGGCTGAGGCAAAGCGACTTGGCGCCGGACACTCAGTTAAATACGGATCTCACAAACTCGGAACTGACAACTTCGTAGGAGGCTCTACGCCTCAGAAATAACCTCAAGGTCTTCCGCCGCGAAATGGATTCGCCCAGGGCCAGACACAAGCTCAGCAGTGAGCCCTGGCAATCCAGTGTAGGCGCGCCGATATCCGTCCTCGCCTTGGTACTTCCCAGTGAACTTCATTCGATCAATCTCCAGGCCGTCACCCAAGATAGCCACCTCGGAGTCCGCACCGCAGATCGCGCCATCCCGGACATTGAACAGGTCCCAGATCGTCAAGATGTAGCGTTGGCTTTTATTCATACGGCGCTCCGCAAGTGACTTATTTTTAACCCAATCACATCTGATCCTCCGCATAAATGGCAGCACTGATGATCGCGCCGCCCACTCGCCGTTTTCCGTAGCAGAGCGGTACCGGGTTACCAGATGCAGTGGTGTTCTTGGCGCTGCCGAAGGCGTAGCCGGGGGTGTTCTCTGGCGCGGCGCTGGTCTTGAGGCCGCCGGCCTGGGGGCTGAGCATCTGGATCACGCCGCCCAGCGCAAGAGAAGCGCCCATCATCATCATTCCAGAAGTAAACGGTGTGGCAGTACCGCCAGAGGCATAAGTCAATACCGCCCCTACCGCTAGCAAAACAACACCCACGACTGTTTGAAGCACGCCACCACGCTTACTCCCGCAGATAACCGGAGCAATACGAATATCTCCAGTTCCGCCGTAGCTAAGCTCTTTTTCTTCGAGATTCTTGCTTCCGCGAAATATAGCGAACTCGATGCCTCTCGATTTTGCATTTGAGATGAATCGCTCAAAACCAGGAATCTGGACACAAAGAGCTTTAATTGCTTCGGCGGGCGACCTGACGGAAATTCGGAAAGAACGCCCGAACTGGCGGAGTTGCCCATACAATAAGATTGTCGTCATAGGCTGATATTCGATAGCGAGTGCGGCCATTACTTTTCTCCAGATAATAAAAAACCACCCGAAGGTGGTCTGCATGCCTGATCTAGCGATCACATGGATGTTGGCCTGATATCGAGGCCGACTTGGGTGTCGCCGCCTATCCTGAATTTTTTAACGCTTCCGTCCTGAACAATTGTTGATTGTTCCTTTCTCAAGCTGCACCAGCCGCACGTTCCTCCACTGCGCTCATCGCCAGACAGCCCAATCAGGTGCTCTCCGGCAGGCACGTACAAGCGAACCACCTCTCCAGTATCGATGCGCGCTGAAAACTTACCATCGACCAATACCCCTACGTAGCACGCACCACCTACAAATCCCGTATCTCGCGTGACGATAACCGTACCGTGCGGTCCTGATGGCTTTTTCGAGAATGCCAAAACCCTATCAGCCGGTACAGGTTTGGCCTTGTCCGCCGATACTTGAGATGTCGAGCACCCCGCCAGCATCGCCACCGCTACCGCCGCTATCAAAATTCGCATGATCGATCCTCGTCCTGAAAGTAGAGACTGTATCACCCTGCATCATGGCAGCGAATAATCAGGCTCTTTTCGCGCCTGGCGCAACCATCAGCGCTTCTTGTGGCGACCACCCAGCATTAACTCTGTCCAGAAGCGTCGTTTTGTTGATGCCCGTGCGCTCTGCCCATTCGGAGATACAGAGCGATTCTCCAAGGTGTGTCATCACTCTGTTTGTGCGCTTATTTCTTGCCTGCTCAAGCGGTGTAGCCCAGCGACAATTATCCTTGCAGTAGTCGCCATCAACATCTCGGCGATCAAGCGTAGTTCCAGCCGGCCGCTCACCCATATCCTCAATAAAATTCAAAAAGTCAGACCATCTATCGCAAAACCGAATTCCGCGACCGCCGTAGTTTGAATATTCGACGTCAGCAGGATTTAGACACCTAGCCTTCATGGACGACCAAGTCTTGTACAGGGGGTTTTTCTTGACCTTGTGTGGCGCGGCATCAGCGTTTCTTGCGGCCAACATCTCGCGTTTGATACATCCGCATGAGGATGTGTTGCCATTCCTAAGGCTGGGGGTGATCACATCGACCACGCCACCACAATCGCATACACAAGACCACTTGCTAGACGCGCCAGTACGTGCCGCCTCTGTTGTTACCACCAGCCGGCCAAATCTATGACCGGACAAATCAAGTTTTGCTGGCATATCGAACACCTCTATTCGACCCCCCCCCGTATGGAAGCGTGGCAGGCACGGAGGTAAGTGCTTTTCGACTGGCCAGTCTAGCCACCTGGATAATTATACAGCCTTTTCATGGCGCAATATGTATCTGGTGCGCAGTGCCCATGGTCCGCCGAACACCAAAATCTCGGACGGCCTACCGTACATGTGGTGAAGCATGAAAGGCCCGGGGCCGAAGGTGCCCGACTCTTCGCCTGGTAGCGCTGGGTCAGTGCCCAGGTAGATCCCGGCGTGGTTCGGGTGAACCGTGCGCCCGACCTGCATAACGATCAGATCCCCTCGCTGTGGCCGGTCTACACGTACAAAACCGGCGCCCTCGTAGTTCGCCTCGTACAGGCTGGCGTTCTCCGCACTCTCCCACCAGCCATCGGCACGCTGGAAGGCTTCGAACTCCAGCCCCCACTCACGCTTGTACCAGTCAGCGCAGACCTGCCAGCAGTCCCAGGCGCCGTGCACGAACGGGCGCTTGAGCAGCGGGGTGTTCGGCTCAGGGAGGATTTCCCTAAGGTCGCCTTCGGGCCAGCTTAGTATCCACCAAGGCAAGCCAGACGCGCAGCACATCGCCAGATCTGCTGGAGAGGGCCTACTCGTCGCGTCTGGATGACTGTGAAATACGCCGACTATCTCGCCTAGGTCCTCGGCAGCCGCATACTCCTCGGGAGGGATTCTGAACTGCTCCGTTCGGTCAGCCGATGAGTTGGTGCAGCGAATGTATTTTTTCGAATTGCCCTGCTGGATTACCAGCCCGCAAGCCTCACCAGGATACGCATCGGCAGCGTGGGTACTGAACGCCTTAATTAGTCTTTTTTGCATACTCGCGCCCATTGAAAAGGGCGCCGAAGCGCCCCTTGTTATGCGGATTTTTTGATGTATTTTCGGACGGGTTTGTTTACCGCGTCTGCCTCTGACCATCCAATCGCGATCCTTCCGCAAATCACATGCTGAGCCAGGCCGGTTTTCTCTGCCCATCTACTCGCGCACATCTCTTGCCCGCCTGATCGTATGGTGAGGTTTGTTCGTTTGTTGCGATTTTGGGTCGTGGTTGTGGCCCAAATGCAATTGTCAGGGTCGTAACCAAGGCTTCCATCCAGCCTTTCAATGGAGTGCCCAGCTGGCCGCTCCCCCATATCGGCTAAAAATTTAGGGAAGTCGCGCCATTCCTCGCAAACCTTTATCCCTCTGCCGCCATAATTGGCGAAATCCTTGCACTGACTGTTTTCACATCTGTCTCGGATATTTGCCCAGGTTTGATAGAGCTCATGCCCAAACAAGCCGTGAGTAGTAGCTCGCTCTTTTTTGAGGCATCCGCAAGATAGCGTTGCGCCTCTCGTCATGGCGTCAGCGCCAACGACCTTAAGAACCCCGCACGAGCATTGACAAACCCACTGCGCCTTCCGGCCTTTCGACTCAGCCTCAGACACCACAGTCAGACGGCCAAATACTCGCCCGAGCAAATCAGTTTTTTTGCCTGCCATTTCCCACACCCCTACAGTATGAAACCTAACTGGATAGGAGTGGCAGGTCGGTTAGGTGCCGACTTTTCGGGTTGCATGCCCTAGCCACGCGGTCATTGTACTACGATCTGGACACGAGGCTCACTGCGGGAAATCCCCCGAATCCCAATTCTTCGTTCTCGCCAAATCTGAGCTTGCATGAGGACAGGCATCCCTTGCATTGGTCCTTGGCTGGGTCATCCGTGGGGTTGTCCTCGTCATCGAACATGGCCGCACCGGTGTAGCCACAGTCCGGCCCGCGGTAGCCGTTTGTCATACTCCAGTGGCAAAACGTCGTCATCTGTCGACCAGGCAGCCCGTGGTTGTCGATCTCGCCTGGCGAAGACAGCTCCCAGACCACCGCCTCACCGTCCTCGCTGGTTTTCTGGTCGATGTACCAGATCTCCAGCGCCTCCTGGGTCGGATCGGCAGTTGGGTTGCCTTCAGGAAAGTTTGCCGCGTCCAGGTACTGGGCCAGGGTCTCGCGAACCGTAAGCTTGAACTTGAGCATGTCCTCGAAGGCCAGGCACAACGCCGTGACTCGCCCGTTCACGTTGCCGGCGGCGAATGTCGGCCGTGAGGCTGTGCCGTCGCTACTCGAGGAAATCCCCTCAATCTGTACCGGCCAGGCCGCGTACTCCTCGCCCTGCCACCAGATCGACTTCGCCGGCAGATCCTCTTCCGAATGCTCGTAGGCCAGCAACTCTTCTGGCGTGTGCGGAATGGCGTGCCCGTGGAAGCGCAGGTAATCCGCGCCGTACTCAGTCCCGTCAATTTCAAACAGGCGAATCTCGCCGCCGGGCTCCAGTTTCTGGATGTCCGTGATCAGTGCCATGGATGGGCCTCAGGGATGAAAGGTTTGCTTGAAGGTGGCGGTGATGGCGTAGACCTGGCCACCGCGGTGAACCGGCTTGTAGCCGTTGCACTTGTAGAGGCCAAGCTCGCCCAATGGCGGCTCCCATAGGAAGCCCTTGGCGCCCTTGTGCCGATCAAGGAACGCCTTGATCAACATCACCCGAGGCTTGGCGCCAGTGAAGACGAGCGGCCAGGCCTGCGACTGGTTGTTGAGGCCGTCCTCGACCGACTGCTCGTATCCATCCCCGAACTGCTTGGTGCGGACGCGCTGGGTAACGTCCCCTTCCGCGCCCTTCTCTGTCTCCCAGATGAATCGTTCGATGGCCATCAGCGCCCCTTGATTGCTTTGTTGATGACGCCGCCTTGGCGCATGTCCTTCGTCCGTAGCTCCTGGTACTTCTGCTCGACGAACGTTGCCAGCTCTTTGCCGAACAGGTCGTAGCCAGGGTCGTCAGAAGAGGACGACGCGTTACCGTCACCATCGATGTTAACCTCGACGTTGATCTGAGTTGCACCCGCCCCGCCACCGCCCATGGCCATAACGCCGAGCTTGCCGCTGGACGTTCGGGTCAGCGGCATGATCGCCTCCGGACCGGCCTCACCAGCGATACCCATGTTGCCGTTCGCCATGCCAAACGAGGTTGGCTTGCTGACGATGGAGTTGGTGAACGCGCCGCCGTCGGCGAACATCTGCACGCCGCCCGACCAGGCGCCGCCCATGGCTTGCGGGAAGTAGCTGCCGGAGTAGCCCCCCGCTGAAGCGCCAAGGTTGGAAGATGCAGCGCCAGCAGATCCGGCCGCCAGTCCGTTGCCGCCAGCGGCACTGCCGCCGAAGTAACTCGCCGCCGCCCCCACCAGGCTGCCCAGCAAAGCGGAACTGGCCTGACGTGTCGCAATGCGCGCCATGTCCGCCAAGATCGACTTGGTGAAGTCCGCGAACGACGCTTTGCCTGTAACGGCGAAGTTGACCAGCGAATCCTCCATGGAGCTGAAGGCGTTGCCGAACAGGCTCTTGGTCTGCCCTGCGATGTTTTGCGCCGAATCCAGGTAGTTGGCCCAGGCCGATGTAGCGCCCTTCGTCCAATCGCCCTGAGCGGCCTCCACATCCGCGTAGTTTTGCCGGATCTGGTCGGTCGCCTTCTTGTTCGCATCGGCGAGCGCCTGGGATTTACGCTTGAACTCTTCCTCCGACATGTTCCGCGACGGGTCGGACTTCTGGTTGGCCAACTCCAGGGACTGCTGAGCAAACCGGTCTTGCTGGCTGTTCAGTTCGCCGCTGAGCGCGTTTTGGCGATCACCCTGGCCCACGCCGAGGACTGCGCGCTGGCCAGCCAATTCAAGTGCCCGCTGCTGCTGCCCCAGCGCCTGGATGTAGGTGCTGATCGCGCGCTCCTGCTTGGCAAGGCGCCCGGCCTCGTTGGTGGCCAGCACTTCGAGTTGGCTATCGGCATCCTTCTGCGCTTTGACCATCCCAGCGCGCGCGTCAGCGATCTTCTGGTCCAGCTGGATGCTTTGCGCGGCCGACGTGGTCTTCTTGCCCTTGGCGACCTCAAGCGCGGTGATCTCCGCCTCGTAGGCTGCCGTCACCTGATCTCGCTCGTTGCCGATCAGGGCCTGGCTCTTGAGCAGGTAGTCTTCCTGGGTGACCAGGCCGGCCTTTTGAGCCGCCTCCAGTTCCTTCTTGGCGTTCTTGTACTCGCCGAGGATCAGCGAAAGCTGGTTCTTCGAGTCGTTGAACTCGGTCAGGTTTAACGCACCGGCCGGACCGGCGGCCTTTTTATTAGCATCAACGATCTGTTTGTTGACGCCAGCAACAGCGCTCTCGTACTGCTTTTGAAGGTCAGGCGAGTACGTATTGTTGGCGATGTTCTTCTGCCGTGCTTTGTCCAGGTCAATAAGCTTTTTCTCAAGCTTCTGGACCTGGGTCTGCGCCGAATCAGCTTCGCGAGCAATGAGCTGCATGCCACTTACGGCTGCTTCCTGGCGCTGCTGATCCTGCTGCTTGGCTTGGGCGCGGTTGCGGCGCTCCTGCTCCTCAAGCATCAACGAGGTTCTGTCGGACTCGATTTGAGCCGCGCTCCTACCGCCACCACCCCGAGGTCCTGCGCCAAGGCGCGCAGCGTTCTGGGCCTGCTTATCCAGATCAGCCAGCTTTTCCTCGTAGGTGGCTTCTCGACCAATATCAAGCGCCGAATCCCAAGCCCATTTGGCAGCCTTGGCCACGTTGCTCCAGGCTTTTTCTATGGTGCCCAGGCGTTGAGTGATCTGATCACCGCGCGACTGGATGGCATCGGCGAACGCATCGGTCGCTAACCTCACAGAGGCGGCCTGCTCGCCCTGCTTCTCCAGCGCAACAATCTGCTCGTAGACCGAGGCGGTAAGGTAATGATACTGCTCGTTGAGCTTGATCGACGCGGCGACAGGCTCCTTGGCGATCGAGGCGAACTGAGCAACAGTTTCTCCTACGGCCTTGCCTGTGGCCTCTTCCATAGTTAGGGCGGCCTTGGTGATCTCCTCGAAGCTGTAGGCTGCGATGTTGCCGCTGCCTGCCAGTTGAGCAAGAACCGTCGACGCTGCTCCGGTCGTGCCAACCGTTGAGCTGACCTGCTTTGCCAGGGATGCAAGACCATCAGCCGTTGTCCCGGCATAGTTGCCTGTCAGGATCAGCGATTTGTTGTACTCGTCAGCCTCCTGGCTACCCTTGTAGTAAGCCAGGCCGAGAGCTGCTACTGCAGCTGCTGCGACGGTGAAAGGATTGACAAGGCCGAGCACATATCCGCCCAACGCCTTAGCTGCCGGACCGACACCACCGAACATATCCTTAAGTTGTCCGCCCTGCTGGAGCAGAACAGTCAACGGGGCTTGTCCAGCTTGAAGCGACACCGCAATGTCCGTGAATTGCGCAGGCACACCACGTAGCGCAGCGGCTGTTTGCTTGGCAGTGTTGCCGGTACGGGTCAGCGAGTCGTCGAAACGCCCAATGTTAGACCGCGTCTGATCGATCTTGGCCTGGTACTCACTGAAGGTAGAGGCGTCAAGTGCGCCGAGCTTCTTCTGCTTCGCAAGCTTGGTTTCGAGCTCGTCAAGGCGACCCAGAGCCTTGACGGTCGGGTCGATCTCGCCAAGCAGGTCGCTCAACTCATCCTTCTGCTTCTTGATCGAGGCTGTAGCCTTGTCAGCGCCACGAGCCACACCATCGGCTGCCTTTTCTGCGCGCGCCCCGGCGGCAGTAAGCTTGTCTAGATCGGTGCTTGCCTGCGCAGCATCCGTCGAATCGACCTTTATGCCGAGCTCAGCAATCGACGTCATACTTTTCTCCAGGCACAAAAAAGCCCGCTCAGTGGCGGGCCATTGGGTTCACTTGAACTACTGCTTTAGCTTTGAATTCGTTTCTGCAAACTGACAGGTAATGTTGATGTCTGTCTGCATGTTTTCGCCGAACTTCGCCACAGGCCTTGTCCCTACGCCTTCGACGACATACTTGGAGAAACCGGCATATCCTCCATAGCTGTTCTTGGCGTTTACTTCTCCACATACAACCGTATTGTCTGGAAGTCGATAAACCTTCTCGCCCCTGAACTCAGCCGATGCCGAATCATTGAGGTTGCGCTTAACCTCTTCTCTGGCGCCATTTATGTCGCCATTACCGCACGCAGACAACAGCGCGCCAATCATCCCCACCAGCATCAATCGCTTCATCATCAGCTCCCTGTAGATAGCGGCAATCTACCACCATCCACGGGGCGCGCCCAATAACCATTCGGCGCACTGATCACTTGCTCTCGCTCATCACCAGCAGTGCTTCGGCCTCCATCATCCGCAGATCAGGGAAAGCCATCGCCAACTCAGCGCGCTTGAGGCCGATCATGCTGGCCACCGGCTTGAGTGCGTTGTAGTCCAGGCCCACGGCGCCGCCCATACCCACACGCCACTGCGTGGACATCGCCTCGAACAGCAGGAAGGCCGGCCAGTTATCTGGCCAGACCTCGTACTCTTCATCGGGGATGTCGGCCTTGGTCATGCCGAAGGCCGCCAGGTCAGCCTCTGACGGCCCTTGCTCGTACAGGATGCGGGCGACGCCGGTCAGTTTCCCAGGCGGGCCGGCTGGTAGGCGGCCTGATAGGCGGCCAGCACTGCCTGAGGCGCACCTACGCAGGTGGTGACCAGCGCAGTCATGGCTTCGTCCGACAGCTTCTCGTCGAAGCCCCAGCCGCTGACAATGTCCTTGAGCTGTTCGACCTGCAGCGCGATCTCCGAGGAAGTGGCGTCCTGCCAGGACATGCCCTCGTCTTGCACCTTGGTGGCGTGCGCATCGCGCGCAGTGTTCCAGCGGTCGAACAGTGCCGACAGCGCAATGCGGTCCAGGTACTTGAATTCGAAGTCCACAGCCACAGCTTCACCGCCCACACGAGGGATCTGCACTTTGGCCTTGAACGTTGGGTTTGGCGCGATCTTGATCTTGGCCATGGGTTACACCACCACGGCCGAGTAACGGGTTGGACGGCCAGCCAGGGACAGCGTGATGACACGGGTCATCAGGTTGTTACGAGACAGCGCTGGGGTCGACGTAATGATCACGTAGGCGTTGTACAGGATGCTGTCGCCGTTCGGCAGGTTCAGGCGCAGTACACGGGTTACTTTGTCCTCGTCGGCGGTTTCAACCACTGGCACGTACGGTAGCGACGGGTCATCAGCTACGGTGAACGACATGCTGATCGGGTTCTTGGTGGTCGGAATCTGGCGGTCGTCATCGTCAGCCAGGAAGCCGAAGGTCAGGAACTGCTGGTCGCCGCCGATGGTAGCCACGTCGGTGATCTGCGAGATCTCAACGAAACCGGTTACCTCGCGCACCGAACCCGCGCCAGAGCCAGCCGGGTATGGTTGAAGGTTGGTGGTGTTGACGTTTTCCAGGGCGAAGGTGCCGGTCAGGCTGGCAGCCACGCGCGCGGCACGGTCATTAAGGCGAGTCCAGCCGGAGGTCACTGCGATGATGTCGCCATCACTCAGGCCGTGGGCCGCAGAAGTGGCCACCGCCGGGTTGGCGTTGCTCAGCGCGGTTACCGGGATCGCCGGGCCGTAGGTCGAAGCGATTTGCAGGGTCGCGCCGTTGGGGAGTCGAAAGCCCATGTGTATTTTCCTCTTTGCAGAAATGACAAAACCCGCTCAGTGGCGGGTTCTGGGTTTGCCCAGCGGGCGAATTAGTTGGTGTCAGCGCGGTACTGGAACGAGGCCGGTATGGTGTATGTGGTTCCGTCAGGAATACCTGGGCCCGGCCCGACTGGCGTCAGCACGATGGCGACCAGTCCGGCGCGCGGGATGCGCAGGTTTACCGGGAACAGCGCGGCCAGTTCGTCGACTATGCCGCTCGCCTCAGTCCGATACTTCCCTGACGGGGCCACAATGTTGACCTGAAACACGCCTACGTACAGGTGGTGGTCGCCGCCCAGCGTGTTACTGCCGGTCACTGCCGGCAGGGTGAAGGCCCGCAGATAGGTTTCGCCGGACGCCGGTGTGTAGGTCTCGTTCTCGACCACCACTTTGAGTGGCTTCGTTCGCGTCTTGGCCCAGGCCAGCAGGCGCGACTCAAAGGCCGCCGCGATGATGTTGTGGCTCATACCTGGTTATTCCTGATGGCTTCTTCGACGATCTGCTGGAAGCGGGCCAGCGTTATCTGCACCATGCCGGCGGGCGCCTGATCGGAATGCCCGTACTCAAGCGGAACACCGTAGACCAGGTTGTTGACGATGTAGGCGACCTGCCCAGCCTCCAGCTTGCTGACCTCGGCCACCAGAGTGGCAATGGTTTCGTGTCCTGCCTTGTCGAAGGTGTCGATACTCTGATTCGAAGGGGCGCCCACGGTGAACTGCCAGTTGCCTTTGAATCGCCCGGTGTCCACCGGTGACAGGCGGATTACCGAAGTTCCGATCTCGATCACCACCTCGCGGAAAACGTCGTCGATGGCTTCCTTTGTCTGCTCGGCGAATGCCGCCAGGCTCTCGGCAAAACCCCCTTGCTGTCCGCCGTAGCGGCTGGTCATGTGATTTGCCATTACTTGCGCACCTGCAGCTCAAATCCAACCGCCATGCCGGCGTAGTTCCATGGGCCGACGGCGATGACGGTGTAGGTGGTGCCGTCGAACTGGATTCGGTCGTTGCTCAGCGGGGTCGGCATATCCGCTCCACTGAGCTGAACCGGCGAGACCAACAGCTTGACGTCACCGCGCACGATCAGCGTGCCATCGATGTACTTGTTGTCGTATTCCTCTCGGAAGCCTGAGCCGTTCACGACCATCTCGCTTGGTGTCGGCGGTGCATCTGGGTCGTACTCGCCCACGGTTTCCCGGCGCAGGACCAGCTCCAGGCCTTTCCCGCCTTTGCTGCGCGGCGCAAGCATCCGCGTGGCCAGGGCCTTTGCGCGATCATAGATATCTGGCATCACTTGCGCCTTATTTTGTAGATGGCCGAGCATCTGCAGTTGGCCCGCTCACTCCACCCGGCCCCCAGGCTGGTATCGCCCGGATATCGAAGCAGCGCACCGGTGGGGCTCTGGAATGGCTGATCCTTCTGCACCTCTTGGCCGCCCATCACGGAGTGCGTGTGGCGGACCTTCTTGTCGCCTCGGTCGCGCCAGGTCTTCGTGACCGAATCGCGATCCAGGCCCTGCGCGATGAGCTGCTCGTAAACCTGGTCACGACCGGCACCGAACGACTCCAGCGCCTCAGCCTTGGACAGCATCTCGGCGTACGTCTTCATCAGGCGTTCAGCGTAGCGCCCGGCGATCTTGTCCACGTCAGCCTGTGCGACCGGCGTGCCCGCCTTTATAGCTCTGTTCACGATACCGTCGAAACGGCGGTCCCGGCGCTTGCGCTGAAGGTACTTGCGCATCTCGTCGGGATTGCCGCCCAGTAGCTGCGCACGGGCGTTCAGGACGTACTGGGCATAATTACCGGGCAGACCGATAACACCACCGGAGCGAGATCCGGTCTGAGCGCTCACACGACCCAGCAGGTCAAGCGCTGCCTGTCGTGGCGTGCGCACCATTGGCGTGGCACTGACTTCGACCTGTGCCGCAACAGGCTGTGCGCTGGGCCAGCCTACAATGCGGCGGCGACTTCCCATTGCTTCCCGAATGGCGGCACGCACATCGATAGCTGCGTTTGCTCGAATCTCTTCTGCTTTGGCCGCCACCCACTTTTCAGCGGCAGGTTGGCGGACATCGAACTCGAACCGCCCAAGCTCGCGCGGAATGACGATCGCCTTAACTTCGAACTTGGCGCCGGCAATGAATACCGACCTGGCGAGCTCAAGGAATGCGGACAACGCGCCAAGGCTGAGCAGCGCCACCAGGCCCTCTTCATCCTCTTCAGCGATAAGGCGCTCAACTTCTGCAACCGTTGCCGCGCTGACCACCGTCTTGACCTGCTCCAGATAGGCCCGCTGCATCGCAGGCTCCATTCCTTCGATGGCCTGGATGATCTGCGCCGGGGTCATACCGTAAATACCGCAGGCATCGTGTAGCGAGCCACCAGAACCGGGGCAATCATCTCGTCAATGATGCTGATCACCGGGCGGACAGAACCGGCGGCGTCCGCACCCGCCGACACGGCGAATTCAGTTTCAAGCGGGCCGACCTTCTCACGCTTGACCAATGATGCAGACACGAAGTCAGGGCTGAGGCTTCCAGGGTTAAGAGCCTCCCTATAACCAGCTTCAGCAGTTGCGTTTTTCACTTCCGCCGGCACTGTAGAGTCGGATATCGGAAGACCTTCGTAATCCTCCGCGCCTCTCCTTGGCCACTCCAGCGCCTGACCACGGCCATTCTTTTTCTCTCCTGAGAAAAGCGATGCCCACCTACCAGACTGCAGCTGCTTCCTATATTTGCCATCAATGTAGGTGGTTGCCCTGCGAAGCGCTGACTCATTTTGCTCATCTGTAAAGCCAGATATATCTATGCCGCGTCCCGCGGCATAAGCCTTGAGCGAATCCAGTGAAATATAGGACTCGGCGGCAGGAAGTCCGGTGCCGTCCTCAACGATAAGTGGCATAATAAATTCCCGGAATTATTTCTATGTAGCGCTAGAGCGCAGGAGACGTTTATGGGTAGCTGTAGTGTTGATGGCTGTGCTAAGCCGCATCAGGCTCGCGGCTACTGCGAAAGCCATTATCGAAAGCTCTTAAAATATGGCGACGCAGAGTACGTAACGCCTAAGTTTGTGCCTGATCGCTGCAAGGCTGATGCGTGCAAACGAAATGCGGAGTGCCAAGGCTATTGCAAGGCACATTACGCGCGCGTACTCAGGCATGGCGACCCGCTGCTGGGGCGGACTGCAATCGGAGGCGCGCTTCATTGGCTTGAGTCGAATGCATCGCACGAGGGTGATGAGTGCCTGATATGGCCATTTAGGCGTAGGCCTAACGGCTATGGCGAAGCACCCTTCCGAGGCGGGCGCATGGCTGCAAACCGGATAATGTGCATTCTTGCTCATGGCGAGCCGCCGACTGAAGAACACCACGCAGCTCATGACTGCGGCAATGGTTTTGGCGGCTGCGTAAATCCCAAACACCTTCGGTGGGCGACCAAGTCTTCCAATGAAATGGACAAGGTCGATCACGGAACCTCTAATCGCGGCTCGCGTCACGGAATGTCCAAACTGACAGAGAGCGAAGTGCGCTCAATCCGTGCAGCAGAGGGATCCATGACCCAAAAGGCTATCGCCGCGCAATTTGGAATCAGCAGAGCAGCTGTTGGTAGCATCCAATCAAGACAGCGGTGGTCTTGGCTGGACTGAATAGGTGGAGCGTCATGCGCTCCGGTTTTGCGGGGTGTTACGCCTTGGCGGTGGCCAGTGCGGCCTGCAGGGCTTCCAGGTTCGCTTCCTTGTCGAACTCGACATTCAGCGCGGTCAGCTCGTCGATGACCGTCTGCTTTTCGGCAGCGGCTTCGGCTTCTTCCAGCTTTTTGCGCAGGGTTTCGACTTTGCTGTTGCCAGCTGCGTCGATGCCCAGCGCCTTCAGCTTGGCGATCAGGTCGGCCTTCTCATCTGCTGCCGAGGCTTCTACCACCTCGAAACTGAGCGCTTCGACCTTCTTGGCCTGTTCAAGATCGCCCTCGGTCAGGGTCAGCTCGCGACTTACACCGATGCCGATCAGCTTGATCGCGCCCAATGCCCAGATTCCACGCGGGCAAAGACCGCTGTTGGTGACTTTCACTTTCATGACAACCCCCTTAGGCAGGCTCGGACACGCCGTCCATGTATGCCATGGCGCCTGGCAGGCGAACTTCAACACCGCCGGTACGCGCGATGATGCCGGTCTCGAAACCCATGATGGCCTTCTGATGAACCGGCAGCACCATGCGAGGCATTGGCAGGTGGAAGCGGATCACGTCCAGCGCCTTACGGTAGGCCACGATACGACCGCCACCACCAGCACCAGCGGTCGACAGGGAGTCGGCAGTGGTAATGGTCAGCGGGCGTCCGGTGCGCGCCGTGTAAACGTTGGATGTGCGGAAGCGCTCCAGGATGGTCGGGCTGTTCGCTTCGGTGCCAACAAACACGGTGGCAATGTAATCCATCACCTCCAGAGGCAGGGACAGGGTGTCGGCCAGCTCTACGTTGTTCGAAGCCTGCGGCACCAGCTTGAGCAGGCCGTTGAGATCGATCAGGATCTGTTGCGGAGTCTTGTCCGCAAACAGGGTAGAGCTTCCGGCACCGCTGGCCGCGGCGGTGATGGTCTGCACGTTGGACTGGTTGACAAAACCACGCCAGTTTTTCTCGGTGCTACCGGTGGTGGCGATGTCGTAGAGCAGGCGCTCGGTGGAGCGGCTGGCGGACATGGCTTTGAGGTCGTTCAGGTTGCGACCATACAGAGCGGCCTGATTGACTTCCTCCAGGTTCCACTCCCAGCCAGAGCCGATCATGGCGTAGTCGTGCGAGCCTTCGCCCCACGAAACGTTGTTGAACGGCATGTCATTGGCGGCGCCGGACAGGAACTTGGCTTCGCCCGCGAGCTGCATGCTGTAGAACTGGGTACCGATCGCCCACTGGTTACCTTCGGTGACGACAGGCATCAGGTCGCGGTAGCTGTATTCCGGGTAGCGAGCTTCATAGATCGCGGTTTCGATGTTGCGGCCCTGGGCTACAACGAATGGCAACGCTGCTTGAGCGTCTGCGAATGCTTGTCGCATGTTATGCGCTCCGGTTCTTGATGGAGATTTCGACGATGTCGTCAGCGGCACCAGTGGTATCGAAGAAGACATTTGCGAAAGGGCCAACGATACCGGTGCCGGCGGCGTTGGTGTATTTGTTGGTGGCGGTGATGTAGTAAACGGGATCACCGTCGACAACCGGGGCGCCGACCTGCACGTACATCTGGCCGCGCTCACGAATGGCTGCGGTGAAGTACTGCGGGTAGCCGTCGACCAGAGTCGAGCCCGCCGCCACAGCTGGAACTGCAGGGTTGAGCTTGGCGATACCGACGAACTTGCCGCCGGCCGCGAATGGCACAACGCCGTGGTCGCCAGCGCCGCGCATCACTGGCTCGCCGAAGCGAACACCAGCGGCGTTTTCAATGGTTCGACTTATGTCGTTCTTGATCTCTTCGTTCGCCGAGGCGCCATGCAGGCCCTTGGCTGGACGATCAGGGTAAGTCGTTTGATAAGCGGCCATGATGGCTCCTTACTTGGCGGGCTGAGTGGAGTTGAGGTCGGCCAGCATCTTCGCGCGGGCGGCGTCTGCCGGGTTTTCGCCTGGCTTGCCGTCCTGCTGAATCATGTGTTTGCGGAAGGGGTCGCCGGCCGGGTCTTTGGCGGCATCGTCGACCAGAATGTCGAAACGCGCGTCGATGTAGGCGTCAGCCTTGCCGGATACGGCTGCATCGCCCAGCTTGGCAATGACCACGGCCTTGCGGATCTCGGCGTCGGTCTTGCCGGTATAGTCGGCATCGGCGATGGCCTTGGCTTTGCTGAGCAGGTCGGCGCGGGCGGTTACGCGCTTATCGATATCGGCGTCACTGATCACGGCCGCCTTCAGCTTGGTGATCTCGTCGTCTTTCTTGGCCAGTTCGCCGTCCTTCAGCGCGATCGCAGTAGCGTGCGCGTCGGTCAGGGTCTTGGTGGCAGTGGCAGCATCGGCAAGCTTGGTGTTCAGCTTCTCGATGGCCTGGGCGCCTTGCTCGGTGACATCAATGGAGATGCCATCGACAAGGAGTTTTCGCAGTGCATCAGCCATGTCATGGCCTCCTTTGGGGGTGTCTGGTTTGTGGTCACCGATGCGAAGATCGATGCCGCCCCGAGCGCGATGCTCCAGGCTGAGGTGGTTCATTTTCATGGGGCCGAGGTAGCAGTCGTACTGCTCGCCGTCGCCGGTTACGCCATCCTGGAACACGACTTCGGCGCCGTATCCCATGGAGAGCTCACGTTTACCTGACTCGTAGTCCGCAATGGCCTTGGCGTCCATCAGCACCAGCGGCACCTTGACGAACTGCCCGTCGCGGACAACTTCGCCACCGGTCTGGCCGATCGCGACGTCTTTCCAGTTCTTGGAATTGACGCCATCACCGCCCGGGTGGCCGTTCGTCATTGGCCGGTATGCGTACGAGTGCATGGCGTCAGCGTGGAACACCGCGCTTTCGGGCCGGTACACGCGCACGATTGGCTTGTCGCGCAGGCCGTGCTCGTTGTCAGGGTCAATCTCGGTTCCCAGATAGTCCTGAATGCCGGTGCGTGCGACTCGGGCTTCGGCCACCAGGTATCCGTCCTCGGTGCGCCGCACGCCCGTGACTGGCACGGAATCGGTGAAGATCATTGTGCGAGCTCCTCGAAGATCTCAGGACCCAGCTCAATCGCGCCACGGTATGGCTCGACCTTGTCGATATCGACGCTGCCGGGTTCGTAGGTGAAGGTGATGTGGGGCTGATAGTCTGGCCAATCCCACGATGCGCCAGCCTCAACGATGGTGACGTGACGCCAAGCCAGTTCGGAACTGTTGAACAGCAGCACAACCGCGCCTTCGCCGAACTTGTCGATCATCCTTGCCCCGCACGGTGCGATCTTGAGCTCGCCCTTGCCATCGCCCGACCATGACTCGCCGACCTTCATCCAATCGACCAGGTTGCGGCTGTAGGCGACGGTGACATGCAGATCATTGGCGGGCACGGTTGATTCAAATCCCTGAGCCTTGGCCCAGGCGATGATGTCGGCCCCATTGGTGACCTTGCGGGACACGTACAGCGTGCGCGGCGCGGCATCGGAAAGGGCTTTCTTGTCCGCTACCGGATCCTCTTCACTTGCCGGAAGATCGTCATCAACTGCTCCGCCCTCTTCGTCTGGCAGCTCGGCGCCGAATTGGTCGATGGCCGCTTCCAGCCCAGGCATCACGCTCAGCTCGACCAGAAGGTTCACCGAGGCCGCCGACAGCGCGTCTTCAGGGAACAGGCCGGAGTCTTTCAGCGCCTTGATGGTGTCTGCGGTGGTCTTGCCAATGTCTGCCCGCTCCTTGGCCGTGGTCTGCCACAGTGGAGACCATGTGTAATGGATCTCCTTGGGCCGAACGCCCAGAGCGGAACGGATCAGGCACTCATCCAGCACACTCATGGCTGGCTTGATTTCCAGCTTCTGGCGAGATGCGACGTTGTCATAGTAATTGCGGGTGTTCTCTTCGCCGTTGGCGCCCAGCCCAGAGGAGGACTGGCCAAACATGCGTGTGCCGGGGATATCGAACGCGCCGGATACGCCCTGCTCTGTCTTGGCGATCACATCAGGCAGAGTTCCGAAGCTGGCAGACTTCGAACTGTGCGTCTCGGCACCGTCGAGGATCAGCGTGCCGTTGATGCCCTTGGCGGTAGCAGCCAGACGCAGGCGCTCAAGCAGCAAGCGCTCGTAGTTCTTGTCCTGCATGCTCGTCATCAGGTTTGGGATATTGATTACGTCGATCTTGGCCTCGTAGACCAGGCTCACCACGTTGGCCACCGTCTCGTCGTAGTGACGCACTGCGGGCATGGCGGCCAGCAGCACCGAGTCGCCCCAGCCGAAGCCGGTTCCCACCGCCAGTTCTGGGTCAGGGTGCGGCGTCCCGATGAAGATCACCAGGCGCGACGGGTGTATCTCGACCATGCTGCCCGGCAGCCGGTACGCCTTGGGCTTACCGAAGCGCGGGCTCTGCGGGTCTTGCTCAATCTCGGTAGCACTGAGTTGCCGGCGGGTCATGACAGTGAGGTACTTCACTCCTGCCTGCTTGACTCGCTCAGGGTTCAACTCGGATGCCGTGTCGCGCTCACCGGTGCCGATGAACACAGCAGCACCACCGAACAGTCGGGCCTTCAATAGGGCCTCGAGGATCTTGCCCTTGACGTTCAGGCGGTCTTCCTCGGCCTCGATCAGCTCGATCTGGGCCTTGTCGGCCTGCCAGCTGCGCCAGTTACGGCACGCGTCCACCGCAGGGATGGTCACGCCCTTCTGCGCAGTCCAAGAGCCACGGAAGGCGTTCAGCAGCTGCTGGTCGTCCATCTCCGGCACGGCATAGTGCGAGTGGGATGCCTTGTCGCGCGCAGTACCCAGTCCTGCGACCAGGTTCTGCAGGCTGTCTTTCAGGTAGCTGAATGCGCTCATGAGTTGCTCACGTTTGCGAGTGTGTAGCTGCCCGCAATCGGGAAGCGCTGGACAATGAAGTAGCCAAGTGCGTCGACCGGGTCTTCAGTGCCGTCCTTGTTGGGTTGGCCGTGCTCGTCGTAGGCCTGCTGCTCTAGAACCTGGGTGGTCACCGGACAGTTGTCGGTGTTCACCAGGTAGCGGCGCTTCTGTTCGATGTTCAGGAACATGGCGTTCACGGCCAACACCCGGTCCCGAACCATTGGGTTTGACGGGTTCACCATCACCATGAAGCCAGCAGCGCGGAGCAGGCTGTGATCCGACTCGCTGCCGTTGACGCTCTTGCGGTTCTTGCCGCTGGCGTCGGGATAGACCGTGATGCTGTGCCCCGGGAAGCGGCGCTTCAGCTCGACGATCATGGCCGGGGTGTCGAACAGGCTGGTGGCCTCTTCCAGCAGCATGGGCAGACCGTCGCGGATGACGTGGACCGTCGCTGCCATCCGGTTGATGTTGAAGTCCATGCCGATGTGCAATTGCTCTCCTGGGCGGATGGTTGCATCCGTGTGGTTCTGCTTGCGGCAGAAGCTCGGGTACACGCTGCCAGACGTCAGGTTGACGAACAGGCCGTCGATGTAGGCGTCCACCAGGTTGGCCGGGTAAGACTTGCGCAAGGACGGGATGTAGTCCTTCGGTAGGTTCTTGGCGTTCTGCCGCGTCGAAGCGTGCACGATGCCGTAGAACTGCCGCTGTGACGGGTCGGCAGCCAACTCCTTGACGAACTTGCGGTACACCCAGTTGAAGCCTTCAGGCGTCGTGGTGACGTCGATCGTGTTCTGTTCTCGACCCGGCCATACCGTGGACATCCGCGCGATGATCTTCTTCCAGGCGCTGTCTGCCTTCTTGATCGGCATGCAGTCGATCTCATCGACCAGGGCGTGGGCGATGTTGAAGCCAACGATCCGGTGCGGGTGCTCCATGCTCTTGCAAATGATCCTGGAAAGGCAGCGTCCCTTCTTGTCTCTGAGGTACACGCGCTTGTTGCTGGCGACGATGTCAGCGAACAACCCGAACGCCTCTGCGACTCCAGGCAAGGTGTCATAGAAGATGTCGGTAATCTGCGGATAGGTCGGCGCAAAATAGCCCTGAGGGATACCAGGAAACTCCAGAGCGTTGATGCACATCCGCACGCAGCCAACGAAAGTCTTGCCGCTACGGTAGCCCCCGACGAAGGCCATGAACTTGTTGTGGCTCTTGATGAACTCAAATTGAGGCTTGTTCAGCATCAGGATCGCTTGCATCTTCAACCCCGATGATTACTTGCTTAGGCTCGGGCAGGCCCTTATCCGGGTCCTCCAGTTCGCGCTGTAACTTCTGGATGTTCAGCCGCTTGATCTCGTCGTCCAGCGACTTGTCTGGCTCCACGCGGCGGTTGACGAAGGCATCACCCATCTCCTTGGCCGCCTGCTCAAGGATCTGCATAGCCAACCCGATGTTCTTCATCGTCTCGGCCTTCTCCACGAAGCGATTCATGGCGCGGAGGCGGAAGGCACGGTTGGCGATCGGGATATCAGCCGTCTCTTCGCGGAAGCGCTTGCGGGTGTCCTCGAACATCGTCACCCAGCGCTTTGCAAGGCCTTTACCCGACGTCTTTGTTGGGTCGTGCGTCTCCACCTGCTGGCGGGTCACCACAACCCCGTATTCTTTCTGGACAGCTTCAACGACCTGTGAGGGCGTGTCGAAGCACGCCAGGGCCTGAACAATAAAGGCCTTCACGTCGTTTTGAAGGGCTGCCATAGATTCTCATCCGTCCAGAGCCTGTCCAGAATCAGGCCGATCTCAGCAGACAGGTTCCGCAGGCCCTCGCAATGTTCAATTTCCCCACCTCAGCAGGACTGTTTGCAGCATCCACCAACACTTGAACGTCAGGGCTTGCACCATAGCGGCGGACGACGCCGACGAATTCCTCGACGTCATGGCCGCGCATCTCAAGCTTTGGAGCACCCTCTTTGCTGAAGGCTGGCTGACCGTATTTATCCATGGCGTGTGCAATGTGATACAGCTCATGCTCTACCAGGGCACAGAAGTCGATGTCGCTGCACTGGGCGCAGTAGTCAGCTGCAAGCGTGATGATGAAGGCCGGCACATCGCCGAACCAGTCACGCATCTGTTGCTCCATTCGGGCTTTCTGCCAACCACCCGCGCGGAACGCTACCTGCTCGGCCTGGCCCAAGACTGTGCGGCCCTGCTTCTCGAAGCTCGACGACGCCCACATGATCCGGATGTCTGCATCCAGAAGATGAGCATGGTCTTCGTTGTGAATGATGCCGGTGTCGGCGAGGATCTCGGCCTGGAGCCACTCCCACACTTCAGGTGCAGGGGTCAGGCGGATGCCGAAGTCGGATAGATCGGACAGCTCAAGCAGTGACGCCGGGGGCAGTGGTCTTTGCATCAGCCATCCCCTCTTTAATGATCACAGTACGGATCGTGCCGCCGGTGTAGACATCGCGCTTGGCCGCAGCCTCGACAGCTTCCTTGGCTGTTGCGCCCATATCCATCGCAGCCAGTGCAAAGTCGCGCCCGCTACCGATGGCAAACGGTCGCTCCATCCACACCTCGTCCACCCAGAACCCGCTCTCGGCATCGCGACCAATCTGGCAAAGCCTGCCATTGGTGACGACCAGCCCGTTCGCATCGAGCGGCTTATCGCTGGACTTCATGCCGAAAAACTCATCCATCAGGGCGGCAAAGTCCGCACCGCAACCGGTGAACAGGAACTGATGCCCACTCCTATGGATCAGCTTCTCGTAGTCGTCGTGGTCGATGAGAGAGCCGCGCGTCACTCGGGAGTCATAGGCAATCACTCCGTCTTTGTAGGCAATGGTCGTCATGCGGTCACCTGTTGTAGCCACTCTTCAATGATTCGCCGCACCACCAACTCGGTCAGGATGGTCGACGGCTTCTTGCCCTCAACCACCGATTGGATAAGCTCACGCGGAAGAACGTGGACACCATCACTGGCTACCACCTTAAGGTGCGGGCGGTGGTCGGCGATATCATGGACTTTAGCGGTCATTGGCACACCATCTGGTGGGTTTGCGCATGGGCGTGGCCGTGGAGCAAGCTCACGATCAGCCCCTGGGGCAGCCCGGCTGCCTTGGCAGCATCCACTGCATCGGCAATAGCCTTGTCGAGAGCGCTTACTGCGGCGTTGATGTCTTGGCCCAACGGGAGCGCGTGGCGCAGGCGGGTAACGTTATGTATCGGACAGCTCCGCGCCACGATTTGGCGCATTTGAAAACGTGGCGCGGATTAATCGGGGCTGACCATCAGCTTCCCGCGTTTCGCCCAGGCATAAACTACAACGCCCGCGTGAAGCATCACGCCGAACGGGTTTACCAAAAGACCCTGCATCGAGGTGACGAACGACCCGAAGGCGCCAATGGCGACCAGGTAGAACGCAACACTCAGCAGAGGCTGGTCGATTGGGCGAACCCGTCGCAGGTAATCGCATGCAGCCAGAGCGACGACGATGCACAAGGCCGCATCAATCAACCCCAGCGCTGATACAAGAATGCTGTTCATGTCAGGCACCTCGCGTCGTCGGGAAAGACCCTATGACTGCTTTGATGGCTGGGATGATGTTCATGGCGGTTAGGCCAAGTACGAAGGCAACGCCACACAGAAGGTTGTCATCGACGACAAGGTCAAGACGAATAGCAATCCACCCAGTGACAGGCTGTGACAGGTACATCGAGAAAAAGAAACCGGTGGCCACTGCGGCGGCTGCCTGGCCCCGGGTTAGATCCCTCAGAAAACCGAGAGATAGAATCGAGCCAATGAATGCAGCCATGACCACGCCGTACTTCACCAGCAATACGCCGGCGGCAGTGCTCGTTGGTTCTGCCATTGGGTTCTCCATGGAATAAAAAAGGCCGTCAGGTGGCGGCCAAACGCTGGGGAGCAGCGGCGAATAGATCAGCCCCGGCGGCACTCCAAGCTCAGAGCGAAGGGTGTGGCGGGGCCGAAAACAAGAAGGCCCCGATCAATGCCGAGGCCTCAATAGGCCCTCAATGAGAACCTTTGAATTGGTTGCGAGGGATGGATTCGAACCATCGACCTTCGGGATATGAGCCCGACGAGCTGACCGCTGCTCTACCACGCAAAAATCAGGGGGACGACTACAGGTTCTTTTTGTGGATGCGCCAGCCCATGGCGACACCGGGGTGCAGATACTCGCCGGTGCGCGGATGGCGCGAGAAGTCGGTCTCGCCAACTTGTCGCGCAACTGCTTCCCAGGCCTTACGGGCCCGCTCCAGCGTGCTGATTCTGGTCTTCAGCTTCATGCGCACCTACCGGCAGTAGAATTAAGGCAATAAAAAACCCGGCGCTGTGGCCGGGTTTGTTTGTCTCTTGCATCACCTACATGCGCAAGTACGACAGGATGGGTGAATAATGGCTCATTGGCTCAGCCATCGTCAAGCGACTTCTGATATCACAAGGCCTTCCTGCTCAAGGATGTGCTGAGCCTCGACCAGAGCCAAGTCAACACTGCTCTCCAGCGCCTTGCGAATGTCACTCCTCCACCGCTCCTGGGTCTTAATCGGATGCGGTTCGTTTGACCAGTTATCCATCTCGTACCAGCCGGCCGGCAGGACGTTCGTTGAGCGCTTCCCGTCCACGCCCGGCAGCCGAGGCAACGCCCACGTAACCACGGCACAGTGAAGGAACCGCTCAGGCGCCGGTGAGCGCATCACACGGGTCAATTCTGCAATTGCTGCATGCTTGCGCTCGGTGTGCGTGGAGAACTTCGCCACAAGGGCGCGCCAGTGTTCGGCGGACAGCGATTTGTGTAGGCGACCGAAAACCCAGCAGTCGGTGAGGAATGCAGCCTCCTTGCCGACGATCTCCCCCTTCTGCTTGGCGCACTGCACCTTTGGCTCAAAGTCGCAGCCGCCGGCGGAGTTGATGGTTTCGGCGGCGAGCGCCCGGACAACTGCGGATACCACGTTGCGATAAGTCATGCCGCTCTCCCCTTCAGCTCTCTGGTCTTTGCCCGGTAATCGGCGGCCATCGCCTTCAGCTCTTCCACGGTGTACTTCTTGGGCTCATGAGGGCCTTCAAGCCATGCAACCTTTTCCTCACCGATTCTCTGTAGGAGCGAGATTCGGTAATTGATGAGGTTTCCTGATAGGTGGTTATTGCACGGGGCGCACTGTTTCCAGGCGTTGAGCGGTTCAAACCTCAACTCTGGGTTCGCTCCTACAGTGCGGTAATGGCCGGCGTGATATTGGCCTTCGTGGTGGCGACCGCAACTGATGCAAGGCAGATCCGCGTCACGGGCGCGCACCCAGGCGTTGAAGGCGACCTGCGTGTCTTTGAGGTGGTCCGCACGAGTCTTGAGCGCCTCCTTGCGCACCTTGATGTCCCGGCGCCCGGCCTGGGCCAGCGACTTCTTCTCCTTAGCCTTCTGCGCCTCTACGGTGGCCAGCGCACACTTAGGGCTGCACACCGCCTGACCGAGGCGCTGCGGGACGAATGAGGCCCTGCATGCTGGGTTCTTGCAGGTCTTGGGCTTGGGTTGTTTGGCTTGAATGCTCATAGAGTGCACCCCGCATGAATCTTTCGCTTTTCGGCCACGTACGCGTCATGGGCCGCTATGGCAGTATCGAAAACCCCAAGGTGATGTTTTTTCCCTAAGTGATGGATCTGCGCACAGAATCTTTTGCCGAGAGGCGAAACCCCCAAATAACCGGATGAGTTATCGGATCGCGGGCGGCGCTGATTTTGCACGTTCAGCAACTGATCGCCCGGACGAAGATTGCTAAAGCGGTTATTGGCGCCAACCCCGTCTCGATGATCAATACCGGTGGCGGGGTCTTCACCTGTAACCCAGTACCACGCGAGGCGATGCGCAAAATAGCGAACACCGTCTACGGTTATGAGCAAGTAACCATTCTTCTGCAAAGAGCCTGCTGGCTCGTCTTGATATCGTCCCTTCCTGCGAACCTTCCAGGTGAAAACCCCGGTTTCTTGTGAGTAATGGATCTGATCGATCAAGTACGAGTGATCTGGCATTGAATTCAACTTCATCAGTACCGGCCCCCATAGTGATCCTGAGCCGCCCAGCGGACGCCCTCTTGGCTGCCAAATGCTTCGATCCAAGTGATAAGGCTTGCGCACTGGGCAATGCTCAGCTTTGAGGTGTGCTCGAAAATCATATCTATCCCATGCCCATCCAAAGCCGGAACCAGCATCGGCGAATGTCCGGCCTCTCTGAGCCATGCTGCGGTGCACAGTCGCTTCCATACGTCGATGGTGAGTTTCTGACCGTGCCAGGAAACTTGCTCTGCGATTTGGCTCAGTAACTTGTGGAGCAACTTGTTCTGCTCCCCGCTGCGGTCCACTTCGGTGATGGCCAGCTTCTTGGGCTTGGCCAGATCCAGGCCGGCGATGTAGCCCATGGCCTTGCTGCGGTCTGATTCGTTTCGTATCTGGAGGCTGGTCATGCTGCAACCTCCGCCAAAGGCTCGCCGTTGCGGTGGACCAAAAGATGGTCGCGCGAGATAAAGGCGTCGACGACGAAGCCGCCAAGGTCGATCGCCAGCGGAATGCCATCGCCCTTGCCGCGAGCCACGTAGTACTTGCGATCCTTACGCCCTTGAACCGGGTCAAGGACGAAGTAGTTCTCGTCGGTGACCTCGATCAGGATCTGGTGGTTGCCACCCTCGATGTTGAGCGACGGTGACGTGCACAGGTACACACCCTCATCGGCCAGCGGCGGGCAATCCAGACTGAAGAACGCCGTGTATTCAACGCCCAGGCGCTCGAGCATCTGCCGTAAGGTCAGATCGCCGTCGCGATATGGCTGGTGCATTTCTTCGATTACTTCCTGTGCCGGGCGCCCAACGATCATTGCCAGGCAGGTCGACACGCAGCTGTACGGGCACGGTTGCATTTGGTGAGTGATGATCGGGCTCATGACTGTTCTCCCTTCCCCATGGCAGCGCGACGGCCTTCGTGGAACGCCATTACGTCCTGCATTCCGTTATCCACAGCGACAATCTCACGGTCGAAGTAGGCCTGGCTGTCGGTCTCCCCTTCTGGCGGCAGCTCACCCGGTCCCGCCAAGGAGTTGTAGATCCACTCCATTGCGGCGGCCGGGCCCTTGCCATGCTCTTCCTCGATGAGAGCCGAACGCATGGCGAGGATGTGGCGACCGAACAGCAGATCCAGCTCCTTGATACGCATCCTGGACTCTTGAAGCTTGTCGATCATTGTCCCGCGCTCTTCGCTCCAGCACCCCTCGTTGAACTTGACTGTGTCTTTCCACTCCGTGACTTCTTCGCGCAGCGCAGTCAGCTCTTCGGCCTGCCGCTCTACCTGGCCTTTCCACATGTCGCGGTTACGCTCAAGACGTTCGTTCTCAGCCTTCAGCTCAGCATTCACCTGCTCGTAGGCTTCGTAGCCGGTCTTGAGGCCGGCGATTTCGGCGCGTAGCTGGTCGCGCTCAGCGAGAATCTCCTGTGCTTTCCTAACGCTCTGCCAATCGCCATAAACACGCAGATTCCCATCCAGCGTCATCCCAACCGTTAAAAGCTCAGTGAGGCGCGCGTTTTCGCGCTGCGCTTCCTGCATGTCCTCGATGTAAGTGATGGCCGCCGACTCAATCTCGCTATTTTCCGTGGAAAGACGCTCGTTCTCGGCCTTGAGCTGCTCGTTCTCGGCCTTGAGCTGGTCAACCTGCTCATCCAACACCTTGACCGTCGCGTCTCGCGTGGAAATACCGTCGTAATCGTGGCGAGGATCAACCTCAAGACGATTTGTCAGCCGCTCGTTCTCGGCGATCAGGGCCAGGATGACGTCAGGCGCAAGGCGTATATCGTCACGGCCGATCAGTGCCTCGGCCCGGCTCTTGAGTTCTGTTAAGTCGATCATTCCGACACCTCGAACTTTATACCCTGCTCTTCGATTGCGTCGGCGCAGCTGTCGCGCATGACTCGCGCCGCTTCTTGGCTGTACTCGCCAAAGCATTCAGTGTTTGGCAAGGTGATCACCAGCGCCTCGCGCATTGCCCCGATAGCGGCATCAGCCTCGGCCCACACGGAATGGTCGGCGCCAATGTCCTCAAGCTCCATGTCGCACCGGTCTTCTTCTTCGCGGCGGATATTCCAGATTGCTCTCGCAACCGCTTCACGCATCTTGTCGCTCATGTCCGCTTCTCCCCTGCTTCTGCGATCACTGCCATGCGCTCCATGCGCTCCGATTCGTCTTTGCGGATCGCCCGAACCATCGTGAAGATGCAGTAGCCGAGGCAGATGGCGATGGGCGCGAACAGAATCCAGCCGTTCAACACCCAGGCCTTGCGCCACTCGAAGGTGCCAATGGCTGTCCCCTCGTAGATCCACGGACCGATCCAGATAGTGTTCAGCGGCCCCCAAATCACAAAACAGAAAACGAGCATTGTCAGCACTGCTACGGCGCAGCGAATACCTGCCTTATCGGTGTGATCTTTCATCAGAATTTCTCCGCGCCGCGCTGTGCATCGCGCTTGATGTTCATTTTTGCCAGCAGCAGTTCGCGGGCGGACTTGCCGTCGGCCGGGATGCCTTGCTGGAGGATTTTTGCCTGGACCTGCTGGTCGGCAAGGTCGTTGGCGAGTTCGAATTCCGTTTTCTGGCTGTCGTGGCCGATGCCGGTGGCGATCTTGCCGTCGAGCTGCTGACCAGCCTGGGCTCGGCGAAGGATGATTTCGTAGCTCCGGTCGAAGCGGGCGCGAAGGCCCTTGTCTTCCTGCCTGGCCCCGCGAAGATCGAACAGCCCGGTAGCCTCGGCGGCCAGCTTCACCGCTTCATGGCTGTACGTGGTCATCAGCGCTTCGATCCAGGCATCAGCAACGGCCGGCATGCCGAAGTCTTCCGGGCCGGGCACGCACATGGCGATGAACTCCCCCACGCTCGGAGCGAAAGGCTTCTTGAGCTTGCGGCACTTCTGGATACCGAACTCGATCTGCTCCAGGGTGCGAATGCCCTCGTCGGCAAACTCCTTGATCCATTCGGACTTGGCAGCGTCGAGTGCTTCGGTAGACGGCCATGCCTGGCGCCATGCAGGGAAGATCCCACGCAGACGGCGGAACAAGTCGTTCACCACTTCGGCCGTCTGCGGCGTCACATGGAGGGGCAAGGCGTGAATGGCTGGCGGCAGGTTTCCCATGGTCGCCATCAGTTGGTTGACTGGCTTCATGGGCTCACCACGATGCCTTCGGCCCAGGCGTTGCTGTCGAAGTCAGGCTCGTTGCTCTGGCGGCGCGCCGGGAACTGACGGACGTTGCTGGCTTGATTTCGGTCAGTTTTGACCCACTTCACCAGCAGCGCCACCCATGCGTCTTGCGTCTCCATCCGGCCGGATGCCGTGTAGTGACAGACGAACGAAGCCGTGGCATCAGCAGTGAACACATCCACCGGCAGCGTCATCCGAAGGGCATAGTTTTTCAGGAGGTTCCGGTTCGGCTCCCAATCCAGCGTCATTTCAGATGGCGCCTTGGGGTCGACAGGAACGGGGTCGTCTTCTGGCTTTTCTTCTCCCTGCACACCTTCGGCTGGCGCCAAGCCGTCGAACGTTTCGGCGACCAGCGCTTCGTGCGCAGAGAGAGAGTTGTGTTGATCTTTATTCTTCTCTACATCTACATCTTCTTTAGGTAACGCAGAAGTAACGATGCTAGCGTTACCTTTTGCGTTACCTGCTTTATGACTGGCTACGCGCTTTGCCGTGAGGAGCCTGTTTTTAGCGGTCTTCCCGTTGTGACGCTCAAAATGAGGAAGGCTGATCACACCCTCAGCTTCTGCCATCCAGCCCACGGACTTCATGTGATCGCAGAAACCGGTAACGCCTACTGAGCGATCAAGTAACTTTTTACTAACGCTTGGAGCGTTACCATTTTCTGTTTGCTGATCGAACCAAGCCCACACACGCATGAGCTTCCCCACCACCGCATCCGGATCAATGCCGGCCAGGTCGGCGATAAGGCAAACCTCTGGCTTGTCCATGGTAGTGAGTTCGAATTTAATCCAGTCGCCAGCCATTACTTGGCTCCTTTGCCGACAAGGCAGGCCAATTCAAGGAAGCGATCCACGTACCAGTGCGGGGCGGTCTCGCGGGGGTTGTTGGGGCTGGTCAGGTTCTTGCCATAACGAAGGCCCTTATCAGTCACCGACCAGAAGTCGACGACGCCGCGCTTGGTGCTGTTGCGCTGGCACTTTTTGATAAAGCCGTTAGCGGCCAATAAGCGGTTGAAGGCCGTGGCTGTGCTGGCTATCCCGTTTTCTTTGATGAGGTCGGTGATGGGCTTAGTTTCCATCGAAGATCCGCCAGTAGCGTCTGGAGCGGCGTCGATGGCATAGCCAGGGAGGAATTTCGCGTCCAGTCCGTTGTTGGCGGCGATCTTGGTCAGCATCATCATTTGGCTTGATGGCGCCGGCTTCAGTAGTCTGGTGAAGCACTCCATGATCGCCAGCTCCCCGATGACCTTAACGCTGGCGGGCAGCTCGGGCTTTTGAGCCTGCTTTTCAAGGTACTGCCAGCGATCAACCAGCTTTCCGGTGAACTCTGGCGAGAGCTGCGCGACGATAACGTAACTATCACGTTCGCCAACGTTGTAGATCCTGGTGGCGCGAGGACGACCAAGTTTGTCCGTGGACCATTCATCCTCAGATTGAGGGTGGACCAATCCGCCCTGGGCCAAGTCCTCGATGAGGCGCTTCACGTTGTCGTGACGCCTCTTGGTCAGCTTAGATATTTCTACGGATGACATTGTCCGCGCCACGTTTTGCGATTGCAGAAAACGTGGCGCGGATTCGTTGGTATTGACGATTGATTGGGGAATAGGCATTATTCGCTCCAGAACTGATTTGAAATTGCTGCACGGAAAGCCACCCTTGCCCGGTGGCTTTTTTGTGCGTCCGATTTACTGCTGGGTTGTTTCACTGGCAGATCCTCAATAGTCCCTGAGGGGCTAATCAGCCCTTTCGTCCTATGGAAGCGACGTTGCTCCGGCTCTTTGGTGGCCGGGTCATTCGATCCAGCGCCCGGTTCATGATTGTTGCGGCCAGCTCTGCGGGGGTTACTCCGTTGCGTCTGGCCAACAACTCCAGATCAGCGACTCCCTGCCAATCGAGCTGGATTTCCAGCGGTTTTCTTTCAGGCACAGTCCCTCCCTAGCCACTTCAGGCCACGTCTGTTTTCGCGTTAAGCTCTTCCATCATCTGGTTCAGGCCGCGCTCGAGGATTTCCCGGGCGAGTACTGCTTTCTGGGTCCGCTGGAACCTGGCCATGGCGGTCAGCAGGTCGTCGGCCACCTCATCCAGGCGGACCTTTGTGGGTTTGTCGTGCATGTGGCTTGGGTCGAAGTGCATCGTTTTTGCTCCTTTGAGCATGCAAGGTGGTTAAAAGGGTTAAGCGACTGATTCGATCGGATACAGGTCAGGACGAAGCTCATGCCGGGAAACGCCGGTGGCTTTCTCGATCGGCAAAACGCGGCCTGCCGGTACGTTGCCGGACGCGCACATGCTCTGAACTGCTTGGGGGGTGCAGCCAAGAATGCGGGCAAGTGCCGATTGGCCTCCCGCTGCCTTCGCTGCTCGAACTGCTGCGTTTTCGTTCATATAGGCCTCTGCCTGTTGATTTACAAGCAGAGATTACAATGCCCCATTGCAATCTACAAGTGGATATTGCAGTGCCGGCTACAAGTAGTGTTTGTATATTGGCGCCATGGAAAATATCGCTAGCAGAATTGCCCGCGCCCGAGAGGCGAAAGGGCTAAGCCAATCCCAACTCGCAAGAGACATGGGGATTTCGCCTCAGGCTGTCCAAAACTGGGAGGCTGGGAAGGCAAACCCGAAGGGTGACCGCCTGTCCTCCCTTGCCGTGGTCCTCGGGGTTTCCGTGGAACATCTCGTAACTGGCGCGCCCATGAAGGCCTGGCCGTCAGAAGTGGATGCGACGTCACCGGACGCGCTATCACATCCGGGCCTTCAAGGAATCAGCGTATGGGATGACCAGACACCGCTGGACGATGATGAGATCGAGGTGCCTTTCTTAAAGGAGGTTGAACTTTCGGCAGGATCGGGGAAATTTGCAGTGGAAAGTAATTCCAGGGCAAAGCTGCGATTTGGCAAGTACACATTCATGAGGCTAGGGATTCAGCCAAGCAACGTAGTGTGCATGCCGGTGAAGGGCAACAGCATGGAGCCGCTTCTATCAGACGGTTCTACTGTTGCGATCGATACCGGCGCCACCGCAGTTGTTGACGGGAAAATGTATGGCATCCTCTATGAGGACATGCTCCGGGTAAAAATTCTGTACCGCATCGCAGGGAGCAAGCTGCGCATTCGCTCGTTCAACCGTGACGAGTATGAAGATGAAGAGGTCGACGCCGCCAATGTTCGAATCATTGGGCGGGTCTTCCAGAGTTCCACAATCTTTTCTTGATGGACCACCACCGACAAGAGCCCGCTTAGCGCGGGCTTTTTAACGCCTGCTTGTAATGGTCGAGGAATTATTTTGTGTTTTTTTACAATCTCCACTTGCATGCTACAAGAACAACTTGTAGATTTACCCCGTCGAGTCACCCAACAGGGACTCGCCAGGGCCTCAGGGCCTGACCAGCTCTTTAGTCACACAGCTTCACCCTTGCCGGATCACCACCGGCCCAGATTCAAAGGCAGCGATGAACCGGCCTAAACGGTTCAGAGGGTTGGCAACTGACCCGGGCGTGCAGCGTAAAGCGCCAAGAACAGTTATCCAGCGGGAGAACAAGCCGAAAGGCCCGCGGCTGGAAGAACAATTTGAATCGATCTGTACCGCGCCAGTAGCGCCGAAGGATCAACGGAAAGTTTCACTGATGCGCCTGGTTGGCCGGGCGCATTGGGAAAACAACCGGAGGAATACAGCATGACCACGATCATCAAGGACACCTTCACCAGCGGTGCACAGGTGAGTATGGAAATGGATAAGGACGAAGGTGAGCTGTTCGTCTTTCATTGCCCAGCCGGCCAAGGCTGCAAGGTCAGCAAATGGCCTCTGGACAGCTACCACATGCCGATCGCAATGGCGCATTACACAGAGTGCTGCGCGGCTGAGACCGCTTGAACAACCAGCGCCACGACAGCCTGTCGTTAACTGCCCGATCCTCTCTATGAGAGCGCATCGGTCTGCACTCAGCGATAGCTCAGCAAGGAAGAGCACCTTGAGTGGAAGCCATGCCGGGTTCGAATCCCGACCTGAGTGCAGACCGATGCGGAAGTGGCGCCCAGCTTCAATGGGCGCGGTTAACGAAGTACCTGTGGCCGTCCCTTCCCTCGATATGGGGGTAAACGAATTGCGCCGCTGGATGGGTCCACGCCAAGCCAGCCGTCGGAGTAGCGTCCAGCCTTCCGCATCACCCATCTCATAGGTGGCCACTGCCTTCCCAGTGAGCGAACGATAGGAGGGTTTCACCATGGACTAGCTCAGTGAAGTAGATACCCCGCGCCACGTAGGGAGGTCTATGTGTCGCACCGAAAGCCCGGTCTCGACTGGGCTTTTTTACGCGCCTCTACCCGTCAGCACTCCTTCCCCGCGCCCATCGGCAACCAGCGGGAGGCATGAGTGTTGAACGAATACAGGTGAACAAACCGGAGAGAGTCATGAGCGATTCATTCCAAAGCAAAAACATCGTCAAGGCGCGAAGCCCGCACAACTGCGAGTGCTGCCGTCGGACCATTAACCCCGGCGAACGCTACATCAACATTGCCGGGAAGTGGGATGGCGATTTCTACGCAGTCAAGACCTGCATGGGCTGTGACAGCCTCATGGATTTGATCTGGCAGTTCGACGTGGAGCACGAAGGCTTGCTCGCTGATGACGGGCTTCCGTTTCGCGAAGTAATCGAAATCGGCGAAGAGTTCGGCCTTATTTGCAGGATTCCAAACCGGCCGGCGCATACAGCCGCCCGTTCCGCCTAACCCCAAACACTGGAGGTCGCCATGGCCCGCACTTACGAATATTGGATGGTCAAGGATGGTGAGGACATTGCCGTCAACCTGACCGTTGTCTCTTTCTCGGCCTCGAAAGGCAACTTCAGTTCGCAAGCCGCCGATCCCGATGAGTACTTCGGACATTGCGAAATCAATTGGGAGTCGAAAGACGACACCAGCTTCATGACTGAATCCGAGATCGCCTCAATGGAGGAATGGCTTGTGAATGAGCATTCCGAATATCTGGCTGATCAAGACTACTACGACTAACCCGCCACCTTGGAGGTGACCATGAGCGCAGTATTGAAATTATGCCAGGAGCGTTACGACGCTCAGTTGCCTCCAGAGGTCAGCGAGGCGAACCCGGAACAGGAGTGGCTGGAACACTCGGCGGAACAGTTGGTGTGCGGCATAGACATCAAGTGGAAGCGCCGCTACGGCCGGCCGCAGGTTTTTACGTTCGACCGGTACTGCACGTACCTGCAAGGCATCTTGAATCAGCGCCAGATCGACAGCCTGGACCAGCGCGACTCATTCGCCCGGTTATTCCTGTCTTCGATCCTGGGCAGTCAGGCCGACTCGCGCGGTCACGCTGCCGACCTGATCGGCCAGCAGCGTCCCATAGAAGCCGCCGAGCGCATCGCCATGGAGCTTCTGAAGCCATACGCCACCGATGCTGTGGCAGCAGAGCGGGAAGCGGCCGAAGACGACGTGGATGGTGACCTATGAGCGCGCACATCCTCATCGACGAAGCACTCGAAAGCCTCACGCATGCCACCAGCACGGCGGACGAGGCGCTAATTGTTCAGCGGATGATCGCCCAGTTCTTGATTGACGAAACGATCACTCTCAATGAATTCGACCACTACTGCGCACGCCTCAACAAGGTCTCGCGCAAGGAGGCTGCATGACTACTCCAATCGTGAAATCGCTGATCGACGAGCAGATTGAAGAACTGCCCGCCGACCGCATGACCCTGGCCTTCACTCACACAAAGTGGCTGGGCGCCCTGTCGCTTGCTCACGACGCAGGCATCCCCAATGTTCACGCCTGGAGCGGCCGAGCCTGTATGTGCGGTGAGTGGACTGTGGCTTATGAGGTGAAGGCATGAAGCTTGAGCGCTCAATACTCATCACCTTGGCGGCTCACGAATCAGCTTTGCAGCGGATCAAGTCATTATCGGCAGAAATTGGACTTCACCTTGGCCGGTGTGAAAACCGCTTTGACTTGATTGGCCCGAAGCCTGCCAATGAATTCCCTGAACTTGGCGATCCGCCTTGGCCGAACGGAAGCGAAGAGCACTGGCAGATCCTGTACGACGAGAAAAATCGCCGAAAGACGCACATGTGGGAAGCTTTCCGAGAATGGTCGGAAGAAGAGGATCGAAGACTGGACGACAAGGAAGTGATGGATTACCTGCTGAAGCAGGGCTGTGTCCACTGCACCAGAGCTTGGTATTTCGCCAGAGAACGCAAGAAAGCCCGCCGAGATCTGGGTAACTTCCGTCGCTCATTGCGAGCTCTAGGTAAGTCAGCCATGAAAGCGCTGGACCCTAAACCATGACCACCCACCAGCGGCACCGGCGCCGCGCCATCCGCTGGGCCTTCTTCATCACCGGCCTGATCTTCTACGCCGTCCTGTTCCTGGGCCCCGCTATCGGCGGCCTGATAACCGAATAACCCCCTTCACAGCGCCCCTATCCGGTGGCGCGGAGAGATAGTCATGTCCGCAAATCAACTTGCTGTAACCATCGACGACATCAGCGAAGCCAATGCCCCGGCGATCTACGTGAAAGACGGCCTGAAGCCTTTCCTACAAGCCGTGAAGGAAGAAGTCAGCTCGCAAGTGCCTGACCTGACCACCGCTAAAGGTCGCGCTCGCATTGCATCCTTGGCCAAGAAGGTCAGCGACTCAAAGGTGGCTGTCGAAAAGCCAGGCCGGGATTACCTGCGCCGACTGAAGGAAATGCCAAAGGTCGTTGAGGTCGAGCTGAAAGAGTTCGTCGACGCGATGAACGCACTGCGTGACGAGACACGCAAACCGCTGACTGACTGGGAAGCAGCCGAGCAGGCCCGCAAAGACAAGCACGTTGACGGCATCCAGGCCATCAAGGACATGACCGTTTTCGAGGCAACCCCGGCTGCCGCCCATGTCGCCAAACTCATTGCCGACCTTCAAGCCGTTGAGATCAACGATGCCTGGGAAGAGTTCTTGCCAGAGGCCGCCCAGGTGAAGGACGAGACACTGGCAAAGCTGCGCAACCTGCTGGCCGAGCGCGCCCAGCACGAAGCTGAGCAGGCTGAACTGGTCAGGCTGCGCGCCGAAACAGAAGCGCAGGCCAAGCGAGACCGCGATGCAGAGATTGCCCGTGTTGCCGCCGAACAAGCCAGGCTCCATGCCGAGCAGCAGGCCCAGGCCGAACGTGACGCAGCAGCGCGCCGCGAGCAGGAGTTGCTGGACCAAGCCGCAGCCACTCAGCGCGCCGCCGCACAGGCCGCACTGGACGCAGAGGCAGTCGCCGAACGCCAGCGCCTGCAGCTGGAACTACAGGCTGAGCAAGCACGCACAGCAGCCGCCCAGGCAGAAGCAAGTCGTGTTGCCGCTGAACAGCGCGCCGAGCAAGAGCGCATCGCAGCCATTAAGCGCCAGGAGGAAGCGGTAGAGCAGGCACGCATTGCTGAGCAGGCTCGCGCCGACGCTGCTGCCGACGAGATCCTGCGCCAGGCAGAAGCCCGCGAAGCCGACCTTGAGCACAAGAAGTCGATCAACCGAGCAGCCCTGGAAGCTTTCATTGCTGGCGGCATGCCCGAGGCTTGCGCAAGGCAGGCGGTCACCCTGATCGCACAGCGCAAGATTCCAGCCATAACAATTTCCTACTGAGGTCACCATGAGCCAAGCCGTCGCAACAATCACTCAGGACATCTACGGTGCGCGCAATCAGTTCGCCAACGTCCTGACCGACCGATCGCTGAACTTTGAGCGCGAGGCTGAATTCGCCATTCAAGTGATCACCTCCGGCGAGTACGCCACTAAGATTGCCGTGCAGAACCGACAGTCCGTGGTCAATGCCATCACCAACATCGCGGCAATCGGTATCAGCCTGAACCCAGCTAAGAAGCAGGCCTATCTGGTTCCCCGCGACGGAAAGATCTGCTTGGACATCAGCTATATCGGCCTGATGGACTTGGCCATGGCCACTGGCGCAATCCGCTGGGCTCAGGCCGAACTGGTCTACACGGCCGATTCTTTCGCCCTGAATGGCTTCGATAAGCCGCCGACCCACTCATACAACCCGTTCGCCAAGGATCGTGGCGAGGCTGTCGGCGTGTATGTGGTGGTCAAGACTGCAGACGGCGACTACCTCACCGAGACGATGAGCATCGACGATGTTAACGCTATCCGTGACCGCTCAAGCGCCTGGAAAGCGTGGATCAGCAAGAAGTCTTCCTGCCCATGGGTTACCGACCCTGGCGAAATGGCAAAGAAGACAGTTGTGAAGCGCGGCTACAAGTACTGGCCGAAGACGGAGCGACTTGAGCAGGCCATTCACCACCTGAACACCGACGGCGGCGAAGGCCTTGCGTCAATCCAAGGATCCGCACCAACCGATACCGAGATGGTGAATGACTGGATTGATCTGGCGATGCGTGCCGGAAGCCTGGAAGCGCTCGCTGAGGTTTACCACAACGCCACAGCAGCCATGAAACAAGCCAAAGATGCTGCTGGCCACGCCCGCTTCAAGGCGGAGGTGACCAAGCGCAGTGAAGCCCTGAAAGCAGCGGCCGAGCCCATCGAGGGCCAGGCTGAGGAGGTGTTAGATGGAGCAGCGTAGCGCTGAATGGTTTGCGGCCAGGCTGGGCAACGTAACCGCCAGCCGAGTCAAGGATGTGATGGCCAGCGGGCGCGGCGGCGCGCCTTCTGCCACTCGCAAAAACTACATGATGGAGCTGCTTTGCGAGCGCCTTACCGGTCAGCAAGGCGGCAGCGACCTTTCGCGCAATGCAGCAGTGCAGCGCGGCGTCGAGCTTGAGCCATTCGCCTGCATGGCCTACGAGGCTGATAAGGGCCTGATGGTGGCTGAGACCGGCCTTGTCATGCACTCGACGATCCAAGGCTTTGGCGCATCCCCTGATGGGCTTGCCGGTGATGATGGCGTGCTTGAGATCAAGTGCCCGAACACTGCGACCCATATCGCGACGATGCAGTCAGGCAAGCATGACCCTCAGTACGAGTGGCAGATGCTTGCCCAGATGGCTTGCACCGGCCGTAAGTGGGCTGACTTCGTGAGCTACGACGACCGCCTGCCCGAGGAACTTCAATACGTCTGTTTCCGGTATGAGTTCGATTTCAAGCGCGCCCGTGAGATGGAAGCCGAAATAAAGGCCTTCCTGGAAGAGCTGGCCGACCTTGAGAAGGAAATGCGGGAGCGGATGAGGAGTAAAGCAGCATGATCAGCATCCTCCGTAACGAAGTAGAGCGCCTGCGCCCTGCCCAGGAAGAACTTGCCGCCCAGGTCGCTGAGTTTGTGGCGGCCGGCGGGCGGATTGAGGAAGGCACGGCCAGCGGCTACATACCCAAGCCAATCACCTACAGCAACCAGATGCCGCCGGCGCCAAAGCCGTTTGTTCGTCGGCGGGTTGAAGCTACTCCACTTCCGATTGAGCCAATCGACGCCAGAGCTGATAGGCGCGCCAAGCAGGCCGAACAAGCAAAAGCCCTGGCAGCCACGCATACACAAACAGAGGCATGTTTCGCCCTGGGCATGACGAGCAAAACCATAAAGTCCTTAGCGAAGGAGTTTGGTTTCACGTTCAAGCGCTCAACGCATGGCGGATACAACGGACCTGAGCGGAAAAAGGAAATTTCGGAGCGAGACGCCAAATTCGCTGAGCGCATCAAGGCATTCAAGGAGCTTGGCGTCTCACGCCGAGTGGTTTGCGGAAAGCTTGCAATATCCAACAGGACGCTAGAGCGCATTCTTGGCGAGTACTGCATCGACTATCCGAAATCAACTCGCGGACAGCGCCCGTGCGCCGCATAGCCCGCATCCAGCAACGCAAACGTCAAACCTGGCTCGCACTGCCGGCCAGCGGAATAGAAGAGGTAGGCCATGGCAAAGACTGTGCAGGAACGCTCGGCAAAAACTGCCAGGAAGCGCGTGGCACTTGCCGAAGAGGAACTGAGGCTCAGGGTTCGACCAGGCACCCGCCAGGCCCTGGCCGAACTGATGGAGTGGTCAGGCATTACTGAGCAGGGCGAGGCCATGACCTTGATGATTCATCACCTGCACGCGATGGGCTCTGCGAAGTGCCAGCCGCTGCTGAATCCGCCGCGCCACGAAATCGAGATATCACAAAACGTGGCGCGGGAATTCCGCAATAAAAGCCTTCTCGCCATCCAGAAAGACCCGGGCGACGAGATCATCGAGCCCGCGTAACCCACCCTACTCGCTGCATCCGGTAACGCGGAGGGCGGCGCCTGACTGGAGATACACCGTGGAAATCACATACGGCTCAGTTTGCTCCGGCATCGAGGCGGCTACGCAAGGGTGGCACCCGCTAGGCATGCGCGCCGCCTGGTTCGCCGAGATTGAGCCGTTCCCCTCGGCGGTCTTGGCCCACCACTACCCCGACGTGCCGAATCACGGCGACATGACCAAGCTGGCCGCCCTGGTGCTGGCCGGCAAGATCCCGGCGCCGGACGTGCTGGTCGGCGGAACCCCATGCCAGGCCTTCTCGGTCGCCGGTATGCGCGAAGGCCTCACCGACCCGCGCGGCGCCCTCACCATCAAATACGTGGAGCTTGCAGATGCAGTTGACTATGTTCGCGCCGGCCAGCGAAAGCCCGCCAGCGTCATCGTCTGGGAGAACGTCCCAGGTGTCCTCAGCGACAAAGGGAACGCCTTCGGATGCTTTCTTGGGGCGCTTGCTGGGGAAGACTGCGAGCTGCAGCCTTCAGGGAAAAGGTGGTCGGACGCTGGTTGTGTGTATGGACCCAAAAGAACAATCGCATGGCGGATCTTGGACGCCCAATATTTCGGCCTGGCCCAACGACGCCGTCGTGTGTTCGTTGTCGCAAGTGCTCGAGACGGGTTCGATCCCACCGAGGTACTTTTTGAGCGCGAAGGCGTGCGCCGGGATACTGCGCCGCGCCGAGGCGAGGGGAAAGACGTTGCCTGCACCCTTGATGCTCGCACTGAAGGGGGCGGCTTCCCTGGAACAGATGGGGCAACAGGAGGTCATGTAGCTGCACCGCTTCAGTGGCCAAAGGTGTTTGGCGGCAACAACACAAGCGGTGAAATTTCTGTAGCTCCGGCTCGCAATGCATGCGCCAGCGCCAGCGGGAGGATGGACTTCGAAAGCGAAGCCTTTGTAGTGCACGGCACGCAAGACCCTTGTGTGAACATCGACCAGGCGCACGCCCTGGGCAGGAACAACGGCCAGGAAAACGCGGTGCTGGCATTCTCCTGCAAGGATCACGGTGCCGACGCCGGGGTGATTGCCCCCACCCTGCGCGCCATGAATCACTCAGGCAGCCACGCCAACGCCGGCGGCCAGGTTGCCGTCTGCATCACTGGCGACATCACGCACACGCTTAAGGCTGAGGGATTCGACGGTAGTGAGGACGGAACAGGCCGTGGGCAACCGATAGTTGCCTTTACCCAGAACAGCCGTAGCGAGGTCCGTCATATCGGCGGCGACGGTCAGATCGTTGGAGCTCTTGCAGCAGAGGCGGGAGCACAGCAGCAGAACTACTTGGCAAGCACCTCAATGGTCAGGCGACTGGTTCCAGTCGAGTGCGAACGCCTCCAGGGCATGGCCGATAATTACACCCAGATCCCATGGCGCGGCAAGCCTGCCAGCGAATGCCCGGACGGCCCCCGCTACAAGGCGATCGGCAACAGCAAGGCCGTCACCGTGGTTCGCTGGATCGGTAGGCGCTTACTCAAACAGCTCTGAATGCGCCGCCAAGCAGCGCCTGGAGAACCCCATGATCCGCCAATACCGATTCAGCGAGCTAATGGCTCGACTGACCAATGCTGAGTGGACGGTCATTCAAGATGCCCGAGGCAATTTGTGTTTATGCCGGTTGCCTACAGAGGCCGTCGGTTGTGATTTCTGATTATTTGGAGGTGGGTCATGAGTGAAGTGAAGCGGTTTTATGCAGAATTGGCTGAGGAAAATGACTACGGCGGATTTGTTCTGGCGTCCGATTTCGACCGGGTAACCGCCGAGCGTGACGCGGCGCTGGGGCGTGAGGCCAAGTTGATAGTTAATGCTGAAAGAGGAAAGAGAAAATTTCAGAAGCAATTGCAGCGATTGCAGGTTGCCGTAGGGCAGCGAAATACCTACAAGGGCCAGGTTATCGACCTTCAACATCGCCTGACCGCAGCTGACGCGCGTGTGGAGTTGTTGCGCAAGGCCCACCCATTCACCAATGACGTGGCGCACGACGTGTATGTGTGGCTGGAGATCGACGCCGCACTCAAGCCAGCAGAGGGACAGCTCAACCAGTGTGATGGCTGCCAGGCTGGTATTCCAGTTGTGAATGGCGCTCACCGCATGGGCAAACCTGGCGGCTACCCGGACCTGATTGGCTGCACGGCCAAGCTGTACAAACCAGTAGAGGGTGGTGGCGATGAGTGATATTTCTAAGCACCTTGATGAAGCGGAAAAGCATCTGGCAATTGCTGTTTCAATGATGCTCAAAGACGCGGGCAGCGCAAAGCGAATGCCCAGCGGCTCAATGTGGCTTGGGGCTTGGGGTGATGTGAGCAAGGCGACCAAGGCAATGCTCAGGGTGCGCTCCCTGGCAGAAAGGTTTCGCTTTATGGAGACGCTGCGCAAAAGAAAGCCAGGTGCGTTTGCAGCACAACCTGGCCAGGTAACACATGACTTGCAGACGGCAGAAACATACCACGAAATCGACCCTGTTTGCTCTGCATATTTTGTTCGCTGATGCAACGGCGAATGCATGGAGAACCTGTGATGCGCGCCCAACTCCCCGCCTACTGCTGGTGCCTGCTGGCACTGGCACAACTGATTTGCTGAGGTATTTATGAGTGACTTAAGCAAAAAACCGAAAGCCAATAATGCGCCCACGTATATGTGCCTGTATCCGGGCTTGGCAGAGATCGCTCGGGCAAACGGTTACGCGCTTGCCGTGCACGGCTCGCTTGCCCGCGATATGGACCTCATAGCCGTTCCATGGATTGACAGTCCATCCTCGCCAGAGGCTGTGATCGCCGCCATTGAGTCCGGTTACGGAATTCGCCGCATCGGTTATTTGACTGATGCACCGCATGGGCGAATGGTTCAGACGATAGGTATCCAGTTCGGGGAATGCTTCATCGATCTAAGTTTCATGCCTTCATCGGGTCTCAACTTCAATGCAGGAACCGAGTCAGACGACCATCCACAGGTCGAGCCGGTGGAGAGTTCGGTATTCAACGATCCACTTTACAACGCCGAGTCTGATGCCAGAAACGCATCTGCGCTGCTCGAAGAAGTACTTGAGTGGTTTGATGACGGTGTTGGCCGAAGCCCGTCGGAATTCAATTTGATGCGCAAGATCGGTGCTTGGCTAGGCAGAAGCGTTCCAAGTATTGATGGTGGCAGTGACGAGTGCGCTCACAGCGAGGCAAACAATATCGGCTGCCCTGAATGCGGGGAGGTTTTCAAATGATTAGCGAGAAACCAGAATTGCTGAACTGCCCATTTTGCGGAAAGGAACCGCGCTATGTTCCTGCAGATTACGTTGATAACCACGGTAGACCATGGCCATTCGCAGAATGCGATCCATGTAGCGTTGGCGCACCAGTAGAGTTTTGGAACAGGCGAGCCGGTGACGCTGCTCTACCTGCTCGGGTGTCTGTCGAAAGCGGCCCTCACTACAGTGATAACCCCGCATCAGAATACGGTTATCTGGCTGGCTGGAACGCCTGCCTAGACGAGCTGAAACGCCTCAACCCCTCTCTGTAACCCCTCCCCCTTCAAAGTCAGCCGCTATAGCGGCAAGGACGAAGTCATGCCTGAAGAAAAGATTACGTTCGTCAACAGCGAGCCAGCCAAGTGCGGCTGCAAGATGGAATTCAGCTCTGGCGGCGGGCACTACTCCGACGTGGTTCACGTTACTCCCTGCGAGGCGCACAGCGGCAGCAAGCCATTCGGGCCGGTCGAGGTGAAGCGCGATGCGGATGGCTGGTGGTATCACCCGAACATCCCCGAATTTGGCGAGGGTGAAGACCCGGCACCATACATTGCCTGGATCAAAGAGCGGGGCTTGGAGCTGAAAGGCTGGCACTCGGGCGACGAGACCTACGATCTTCCGGATGAGGATGCCGCGTGTACCGCCTGGAACCCTGAATCGCCCGGCCCTGAGTGGTTCTTGATGGGGATCTTCGATACCGAGGACGGCCCATATGTTCAATGGGCTCGCCGCGCCCCAGGCCTGCAACGTGAAGTCGAAGCAGTAGCCGCTGGCAAAGACTTCTGCGGTGCCTGCGGTGATGGCTGCGGCTCTTGCCAGGTTGCCGAGGAAAGCCCGCAGGTGACGCAATGAACGCCCCTCTCTGGTTCGCCTATGTCTTCATCTACAAGGGGCCGAGGCCATGACCGAACAGAACACCAAAGAATTTTATTCTACCGAGCAAGCCTCTCAGCATGCCGTCGACTGGTGCAAGCGCCATCCCGCATGGCGCCGGATCTGTGATATCCCGGATCACTCCGTATTCTTGAAAACCTACGATGAGATCCCCAAACGCGACCGCGCCTACTGGGACGAGAACGATGGCGAAGAATGCTGGCGGGAATTCGGGACCGCAGAGAGCAAGGTGCCAACGGGTTTCATATCTGGAAAGGGCGAGTTTTTCGACCACGTTCTCAAAGTGCCTCTCCATCACAACCTGATGATGGTTTTTCGCGTTGGCAGAAGCTGGCAACCGTAGCCCATCAGCCCTAACCCCAATCCCCCTACGCTCTTGCGTGGGAACGGCGGGCAGCGAATCACGCAAAAGAGTTCACCCAGCCATCTGAGGCCACTCAGCGTTTGCTCTGAAACATCTGGCTGGGCGAACAACAGAAGACTAGCTGCCTTTGATGGCCGCGTCCCTATCCACTTTCTGAATAATTCACCCTCACCTTCTGCCGCCCAGTGCGGCAAGGACACCCCATGTACGCAACGAAACTCACCCTGCTCATGACGGCCATCGTGTTGTACGTGGCGGGGTCCACCTTCTGGTTTTTCTGGCAGGTGCCGGAGCTGCTCTCCACCGGTACCGACCAACACCTGATCGCAGCATTCGCCGGCACCATCGCCTGGATGCTGCTCACCTTCGGTTTCATCATCCACATCATCAAGACAGCGCGGCCTACAGCGGGCGGCGGGAGGTAGGCATGGACGACATTCAGTTTCTATCGCATGAAGATGTCTGTGAGCTCACAGGCGCCAAGACGAAAGCCGGGCAGATACTTGTCCTGTCCCGAAATGGCATTCGCCACACCATCAAACGCAATGGCTGGCCATGCGTGATCTCCGCATCACTACTAGTTGGAAAACATGACCGGCAGCCCGAGAAAGTCGAATGGCAGCCTCGGATGGGAATTCAATAAATGGCAAGACGACCCACTAACCCCGGCAGCATTCCCCGATTGAGAAAGCGACTGCGCCCCGGGGGAAGGGTTTATTACTACTACGACGCAGGTGATAAGCCGCGCCGGGAGATCGCTTTAGGATCTGACTACGGTGCCGCAATTATTGAGTATGCCCGACTTGAAAAGAGCCGGGCCGCCAATGCAATCGTCGCCCAGGTGCTGACATTTGAGTACGTAGCGAACAAATACATGGATGAAGTGGTACCGACAAAGTCCATGGCCACCCAGAAAGACAACATTCGCGAGCTGAAGCAACTGCTGGTCTTCTTCAATGACCCGCCCGGGCCGTTAGAGGCAATCGAGCCGAAGCATGTTGTTCAGTACCTCCGCTATCGGTCGAAAACGGCAAAGGTGCGAGCCAATCGGGAAAAGGCTCTACTCAGCGCAATCTGGAACTTCGCGCGCCAGAGCGGCTATACGTCACTCGCAAACCCTTGTGCTGGGATCAAAGGGAACAAGGAGACCGGCCGGGACACCTACGTCGAAGACGAGATGCTCGCTGCGGTGTACCTGCATGCGGACCAGCCACTCAAGGATGCACTAGATCTGTTCTACCTCACCGCCCAGCGCATTGGCGACACACTGAAGATGGACGAGCGCGACTTACTCGATGGTCAGCTGCTCATCAAGCAGGGAAAGACCAGTGCGAAGCGCAGGATAGAGGTTGTTGGTGAGCTGAAGGTTGTCATTGACCGTATTCTTGAAAGGAAAAAGGGGCACAAGATTCGATCAACCAAGCTCGTTGTAATGGACAACGGACAGGCGATGACGGCAAGCATGCTCAGAGGGAGATTTGACGCGGCCAGGTTGAAGGCCGGGATTGAAAAGTCTGCGTTTCAGATGCGCGACCTGCGCGCAAAAGCTGCAACGGACAAGGAGGAATCGACAGGCAGCATCCGTGATGCACGAGACCAACTCGGGCATACAACTGTCGGAATGACAGAGCAATATATTCGGCGCCGCAAGGGCCTGAAAGTGCTTCCAACCAGGTGAGAATCCGTTCCGCAATTAATTTGGCACCCTTGAAAACAAAGGCCTTCAAGGCCTCGCTTTCAAAACAATTGCGGACCGGATACGACGATAACGTATTGATTTATATAGCTTTGAATGCGGACTTAAAATCCCCCGCTCGTAAGGGCGTCCCGGTTCGATTCCGGGTTCGGGCACCATCTCTCGTTCCACTGACAGCCAGTAAAGTCCGTGGAGCTCTTTAAAACCCGCCACTTGGCGGGTTTTTTTGTTTATGGCGCGCACTACAACGCCACTTTCTGAAGCCGCTTGTCGCACAGCCAAACCGCGAGACCGCGCCTATAAACTGTTCGATGGTGAAGGCCCACGTCGGATTGGCAAGAGGAACGGCTACCCCTGGGCTCGACTGCGATACGACGCTCAGCGAGCTCGATAGCCAAATACGGTAGCGGGCCGCACGGGGTCTTGCCCGGCAGTCGATGCTCGACATGCGCAGAGAGCAGCATTTTCTCCATGAGCTGGAAGTTTGAAACTCCTATACATCAAGTCACGCAGATTCTACTACCAAGTCTGTTAATGGAACCGCACAGCAGGCCAACACATGATTGCTCAGCTGTTCTTCTGCAGATAACGCTGATGCATTTTGTTGGTCAACGCGTCCAGAAACGACTCTAACTTTGCATTGCCCACAAAACCCTGCACGACATCCATAAGGTAGTTGCATACCCGCTTGCTCAGCCTGACGCAATAAAGGATGCTGATTATCGCCTAAGAGGGCGACTCCATTGACTATCAGGTTAACCGGCCTAAACTCGGCTTGAGGAACAATAGCAACGCTGAACGTTTCTTGATGATAATTCGATTCAGACACGCCGAGCATCAATAATTCATGCTTAGCATATTTCATGAATTCATCAGGGCCACAGGCAAACACCTGCCGTTCGTTTACCTTAGGAATCCTCCTGAGCATCTGAGTATCTAAGCGTCGCTTTGGCCCGTCCCATAATTCATCAGACCGGGTTAATGCAACAATAACTTTTAGATTAGGATTAACACTCTGAAGGTGTTCAATCTCTGATTTAAAAGCAATGTCCTCCCGAGTGCGGCATTGATAGTAGAGATAAATATCAATATGCTTTTTATTATCATAGAGGTAACGCAGCATAGAAATCATTGGCGTGATTCCGCTGCCCGCTGCAAGCAATAAAAGCTTATCAGCATTAATATCGAGATAGAATTCACCAGTAGGTGATTCCATAGCTAGCTTGTGCCCCACCTGCAAGTGGTCATGTAACCAGCTCGAGACACGCCCACCGGGCGCTCGTTTTACCGATATTGCATATAGCCCCGCGCGCGAAGGCGTTGACGATAGCGTATAGCGACGCGTGAAATACTGACCGTCTATTTTAAGCGTTATAGGAAGATGTTGCCCTGGAAGGTATGAGGGGAGTAAATTGCTATTTCCAGATTCAAACCAGAAAGTACAAATATCATGAGAGACGTTCTCCCGCTTAACACAAATCAGACTTAGGCTTTTAGTGGCACTGGCGTTAAATACCTCCCGAGGCTTCTCTTCTAAAACCTCGATAAAATCCCCTACCCTAATAACTCCTTCGTTGAGGGCAACAAGATTATGTCCGAATTTAACATTTCCTTGTTCATCACTTCTGAATTCAGCCAGTGTTTTTAACGGCTCTTTTTTTGCGTCGAAGGTTGTGCTTTTCGGGTCAATAGTTGTGAGAATACACCGTGTACAGGGTTTAACCCCCTCAAAGATAACGTCACCAATACGAATTCGCTTCCAGCTATCTTCATCGAAAGCATTCGCTCCACTGACCACTAGATTAGGTCTAAAATGGGTCATTGAGAAACGCTCAACGCTGCGCTCATTCAGCGCGGCCAGAGAGGCCTCACTGATAATAAGCAGAGGGTAACCGTCAGCGAAACTGATATTGAATGGAATAGCCTCACGCGTTCTATTTGATTGTTCACCGGTATAAAGTAGTTGCACGGGAGCGCTCAAAATAGCCGAAAACCATTGATTTGCCTCATCAGTGGTCGTAAAAGCAATAAAGTTATCCTTGAACACATTGGTGCTAGCCTCAAGCATCATAAAATCCGAATACTTTAATACGAGACGCTTGCATTGCGCATATGTTAAATACAACCCCTCCGCAAATAGCGTAGCGGTTATATTAAGTAATTGTGGGAAATCACGGGCTGTTATCATCGCGCCATTTTCACGCGCCACCATAAAGCGGCGATCGAACGCAATCCCCTGCTTCTCAACCCACACTTGTGATTGGCTGATTCCACCAGTCGACTTAACAGGATAAAATGTTATCTCAGTCAAACAAGGTTTATTCGTCAAGGTCACCTGACCCTCCGGATATTTTTAGGCCGCATTGAAATTATCAGATCGAAGAGTAGCTTTCTAAGCTATATCCGCGGGATATTATTTCTTTCCTGAGCGTCAGGGAGGTCAAAACATCAACTTCTTTAATCCGAGGGTAGCAATATGAACTCTTTAGAATGACATCATCTAAAAATGCGGGGTGACACATTATCTCAAGACTCATATCACCTCTCTTATCGGCACTTTCTAGTATTTGCAGAATAAGCGCCTCTGAAACGGTCTCTCCATAAAAACTGGAATCGAAATAATCGGTACTGCGGGAAGTATTTACTTGAATATTAAATTTTTCAGCTTCAGAGCGACCTATCCGTAAAGGCAATGATTTACTGCTTGCGAAGCGCTCAACCACGGGATAAATTTCTGGTCGCATATGCACAAAATGATGGCTGTCCAAATGTGTAGGGACTTTCCCAAAAATTTCTATGAACTTCTCAAATTGCGCATTTAATTCGACTGCTATCTCTGCGGGCTCCAGCATTCCCTTTTCTGCATATTCCCACAACCATTTACCTAGCTCCCCGGCTTCATTAACCAGACTTTTCATAGCCGTTAACGGACGTCCATAGGTCAAGACAAAGTGAAGCCCAACGCCTAAACCTGGGTTTTTCTGACTCAGTTCAGCTGCGTGTAACGCATAAGGAGAGGTAACCATGGCGGTTGTCGACGTGACGATGCCGTTATTATAGGACTCAACTATCCCGTAGTTCTGGCCTTTGCTCATGCCAAAGTCATCGGCATTAACAATTAAGATTTTTTTCATTTTGCTCCTCTCATCATTTTCAAGACTCCTCTGAATAGCGGGCTAAGGCTGAGAAGCGGAGTCTTGGGAGGCCTTACTGTTTTTTGAATACATCAGCGTCTCCCTAGGGAGCTCTGAAGTAGTCAGCGTTTTTTGATGCCGTCGTTGAATGAGGTCAAAAAACGCTGCAACACCATCCGAACTCAGAACACGCATTTATAGGCCCGACGGAAATTTCGGCGGTTTGGGCATACAACCCCTTTAAACGCCCGCCCCGGTCTGCTGAACACCGACCAACCGCTCAAGCGCCTCACCCACTCCTGTGGCCTTGTCACCAATCAACAAGTGCCAAACACCGCTTTCCAGTTGGCTGACACCTTGGCAACCCAGCGCAGTGAGATCAGCTTCGGACAACCCCGATTCATCCCCCAACTCCACCCGCAACCGCGTCATCGCCACCGCTTCCAACTGCCGCACATTCCCCCTGCCACCCAAGGCGCTCAGCCATTTCTCGGCTTCCTGCACACTCATCGCCACCGGCTTATCCACGGGCGCAATCGTCACAGGTGTTCTGGCAACAAACGAAGGCATGGCCAACCGAATCTCATCAGCAATGCTATCCGCCATCGGCCCGACCACCACCTGCAAACTCCCGCCGTTCCCTGGCCGCACAACAGCCATCGCGCCGAGTGCTTTCAGCTCAGCCTCCACCGCCTTGTTGCGATCCACCATGTCCAGGCGCAGGCGGGTGGTGCAGGCGCCGACGCTGAGCAGATTGTCAGCACCGCCCAGCGCGCGGATGTAGGCACTGGCCCGCTGGTTATCCGTCATCACCTCAGCCTGCACCACCTGAATATCTTCACGCCCCGGCGTCTTCAGGTTGAACCGACGAATGCAGTAGTTGAACACGCTGTAGTAGATCACCGCGTAAGCCACCCCTACAGGAAACACCAACCAACCATTGCTGGACTTGCCCCAACCCAGCACCATGTCGATCACCCCAGCGGCGAAGGTAAAGCCCAGGTGGATATTCAGCATATTGGTGACAGCCATCGACAGGCCAGTCAGCACCGCATGGATCAGATACAGGAATGGCGCCAGGAACATAAACGCGAATTCAACCGGCTCAGTCACTCCGGTCAAGAACGAGGTCAGCGCCATCGACAGGAAAATCCCGCCCATCACTTTGCGCCGTTCAGGCAGCGCATTCCGATACATCGCCAAGCACGCAGCGGGCAGGCCGAACAGCATCACCGGGAACATACCGGTCATGAACTGGCCGCCTTTGGGGTCGCCCGCGAAGTAACGGGCGAGGTCGCCAGTGACCACGGCGCCGGTCACCGGATCGGTAAAGGTGCCGAACACAAACCATGCCATATTGTTGAGGATGTGGTGCAGGCCAGTGACGATCAGCAGGCGGTTGACCACCCCAAACACAAACGCGCCGAGGCTGCCGCTTTCCATCAGCAGCACGCCGAAGCTGTCGATACCGTGCTGGATCGGCGCCCAGATCAAACCAAAAATCACCCCCAGTCCAACCGCACTGAACCCCGTGATAATCGGCACAAACCGCCGCCCGCCAAAGAACGCCAGGTACTCCGGCAACTTGATGTCCTTGAAGCGGTTATACAGCCCGCCTGCCATCAAGCCACTGGCGATACCGGCAAGCATGCCCATGTTGATGGAGGTGTCCATCCCCTTGAGCGTGGAGACCATCACCAGGTAACCAATCGCACCGGCCAAACCCGCCGTGCCGTTGTTGTCGCGGGCAAAACCCACGGCGATGCCGATGGCGAAGATCAGCGCCAGGTTGGCGAAAATTGCCTGCCCGGCGTCGTGCATCACTGCGATGTTCAGCAGGTCGGTGTCGCCCAGGCGTAGCAGCAGGCCGGCGATCGGCAGGATCGCGATCGGTAGCATGAGTGCGCGGCCCAGGCGTTGCAGGCCTTCGATGAAATGTTGATACATGGCATGTCTCCTTTTGTTGTTGTTATCAGTTCAGCGGCCAGTGGTGTTGACAGGCTTGGCGGACGGCTTTGGCGCTGCTCAGGTCGAGCAGGCCTTGGCTCAGTTGCCGGCATTGCGCCGCGTCCAGGTGGCGGACGCGGTCCTTGATTTCACCGATCTGCGGCGGGCTCACCGACAGCTCGCTGACGCCCAGACCGACCAGCACCGGCGTAGCCAGCGGGTCGGAAGCGAGGGCTCCGCACACGCCGACCCAACGCCCATGCTTGGCCGCACCGGCGCAGGTCTGGGCGATCAGCCGCAGCAGCGCCGGGTGCAACGCATCGACCCGCGCGGCGAGGCCGGCGTGGTCGCGGTCCATGGCCAGGGTGTACTGGGACAGGTCATTGGTGCCAATGGACAGAAAGTCCGCGTGCTTGGCCAGTTGCTCGGCCATCAACGCAGCGGCGGGCACTTCGATCATCACTCCCAGTTCGGGGCGTTGGGTCAGTTCCAGTTCGGCACCCAGTTCATCGAGGCGCTGGCGAATGTGCAGCAACTCGTCGACTTCGCTGACCATCGGCAACAAGATCCGGCAGCGTTGCAGCGGGCTGACTTGCAGCAGGGCACGCAGTTGCTGGTCGAGCACCTCAGGGCGGACCTGAGCCAGGCGAATACCACGCAAGCCCAGCACCGGGTTGGTTTCGACCGGCAGCGGCAGATAATCAAGCTGCTTGTCGCCGCCCACATCGATGGTGCGGATGATCACCGACTTGTCGCCCATGGCATCCAGCACGGCTTGGTAGGCCTGGCGCTGTTCCTGCTCATCCGGCGCGGTGCGGCGGTCGACGAAGAGGAATTCGGTGCGCAGCAGGCCGACGCCATCGGCGCCGTTTTCAAAAGCAACCTGGGCTTCGGTGCTGGAGGCGACGTTGGCGGCCACTTCGATGGTCGTGCCATCAATGGTGTTCGCCGGCTGCTGGGCCTGGGCCTGTTGCTGTTGGCGACGCAGCTTCTGTGCGTCGCGAATCTGGTGCACTTCGGCGTGGCGCGCTGCGGTGGGTTCCAGTTCCAGGCGACCGTTGACAGCGTCGAGGACCACGCGTTGACCTTGGGGAACGTCGAGTACTTCGGCGCCCAGCGCCACCACACACGGCAAGCCTTTGCCACGGGCCAGAATCGCCACATGGGAAGTCGCGCCGCCTTCGGCCATGCAGATGCCGGCAGCCTCCTGGGCACTCAATTGCAGCAGGTCAGACGGCGTCAACTCGTGGGCGCTGACGATCGCGCCGGCAGGCAATCCGAAGTGCCAGGCTTCACCCAGCAAAGCTCGCAATACGCGTTGTTGCAGATCCCGTAGATCGTTTGAACGCTCGGCGAACAGTGGTTTGCCCAAACCCAGCAACACCCCGCATTGCGCCTGGATCGCATCGCGCCAGGCGTGAGTAGCGGCGCTGCCGTTTTCGATGGCGTGGGTAGCCGCTTCCAGCAGTATGGGGTCCTCCAGCAAGGCGAGATGCGCCGCGAAGATATCCTCTTCCTCGACGTTCTTACGCTGGCGGGCATGCTTGAGTGTCGTGCGGATTTCGCTGCGCACTTGCTCCAACGCTGCGTCCAGGCGTTGCAGTTGTTCGTCGGCAGAATGGTTGCCGGTGTCGGCCAGCAGTTCGATACCGGCCAGGCGAAACAGCGGCCCGTAGACCAGTCCCGGCGCAGCACACACACCTTGCAGCACATCGGCTTCAATGTTTGCTCGGCGTGGAGCGACGATGGCAGGGGCTTGGTGTTCTTCTTTAATGACGGCGGATAAGGCCGCGACCAACGCCTGCAACGCCACCTCGGCATCCTTTCCGAGACAGCTCACACGGACTTCATCACCTTCGCCAATGCCCAGGCCCATCAACCCGATCAGGCTGTCGCACGACGCTGACTTGTCGCCGAAATGCAGCTGCACCTGGCTACTAAAACCCTGCGCGGCCTTGCGCACTAATGCCGCCGGCCGCGCATGCAAACCGCCGCGATGGGTGATACGCACGCTGGCGCTGGCATGTG